>SLEY01000695.1 GCA_007124535.1 Planctomycetaceae bacterium | reverse complement strand
TTCAGGAGCGTTCGGTATCGGCGGCGCCGGCCCCGACGGGTTCCGGTTCCTTGGCCACGGGCTCCTCGACGACTTCGCCCTGAAAGTCCAGTCGGCGGACCTTGCCCTCGTCGTCCTTGAACACGTCGATGCAGATCTTGTTCTTGCCTTGGAAGGTCCCTCGGAGCAGTTCTTCCGAAAGCGGATCTTCGACCCGGTTTTCGATCGCTCGGCGCAACGGGCGGGCCCCGAAGTCGATGTCCTTGCAGGCCGCCTTGATCAAGAACTCCTTGGCCGCTTCGGTCAATTCCAAGGAAAAACCGCGTTCGGCCAATCGCTGGCGGACATGGGCCAGTTCCAATTCCACCACCGCCTTCAGATCTTCGTGCGTCAGATGCCGGAAGATGATCACGTCGTCCAAGCGGTTGAGGAACTCGGGACGGAAGACCTTTTCGATCTGCTCCTGCACCCGGCTCTTCATGCTCTCGTAACTGGCATCCTGATCGGGTTGCTGGAAGCCGAAACCGGATTCGTTCTTGATCGCATCCGCACCGGCGTTGGTGGTCATGATCAGGACCACGTTGCGGAAATCGACCTTGCGGCCAAAGGCATCGGTCAGTCGCCCTTCTTCCATGACCTGCAACAGCGTATTGAAGATCTCCGGATGCGCCTTCTCGATTTCGTCCAGCAGCACGACGGAGTAGGGTCGGCGGCGAATTTTTTCGGTCAGCTGGCCACCTTCCTCATAGCCCACATAGCCGGGTGGGGCGCCGATCAGCCGGCTGACGTTGTGCTTCTCCGAGTACTCGCTCATGTCGATCTGGATCAGCGCGTCTTCGTCACCGAACAGGTATTCGGCCAAGGCTTTGGCCAAGAGGGTCTTGCCCACACCCGTCGGGCCGGCAAAGATGAAGCACCCGGTCGGCCGCCGGGGGTCCTTCAGACCACTGCGGCTGCGGCGGACAGAACGAGCGACCGCCGCCACCGCGTTCTCCTGGCTGACCACGCGGCGGTGCAGTTCCTGTTCCATCTGCATCAGGCGCAAACTCTCTTCCGTCGACAGCCGGGTGAGCGGTACGCCGGTCATTTTCGAAACGACCTCGGCGATCACCTCTTCGTCCACCACCCCATCGGTCATGGCCGATTTTTCCCGCCACTCGCGGGTGATTTGCTCCTTCTTTCGCTTCAGCTTGTCCGCCTGATCCCGCAAGGCCGCCGCCTTCTCAAAGTCCTGATTGGCGACCGCTTCCTCCTTCTCCTTGTTCAACCGCTCCACATCCTCGTCGATCTCCTTCAAATCCGGCGGACGGGTCATCGAGCGCAAGCGGATTCGGGCGCCGGATTCGTCGATGACGTCGATCGCCTTGTCGGGCAGACAGCGGGACGTGACATAGCGCTCGGACAATTCGACGGCGGCTTCGATCGCGTCGTCCGTGATCTGCACCCGATGGTGCTCTTCGTACCGCGGGCGCAAGCCCTTGAGGATCTCGATCGTCTCGCCCTTGGTGGTCGCATCGACGATGATTTCCTGGAACCGCCGAGCCAGGGCGTTGTCTTTCTCGATGTATTTGCGATACTCGTCCAGCGTTGTCGCGCCAATGCATTGGATCTCGCCGCGGGCCAACGCCGGCTTCAAGACATTTGCCGCGTCAATCGCCCCTTCGGCCCCCCCGGCGCCGACCAGCGTGTGCAGTTCGTCGATGAACAGGATGGTGTTCTTCGCCCGCCGAACCTCGTTCATCACCGCCTTGATCCGCTCCTCGAACTGGCCGCGGTACTTGGTCCCCGCCACCATCATGGCCAAGTCCAACACGACGATCCGCTTTTCGTTCAGCAGATCGGGCACGTTGCCGCTGATCACGCGTTGAGCAAAGCCTTCCACAATGGCCGTTTTGCCGACCCCCGCCTCGCCCAAAAGGACCGGGTTGTTCTTCGTCCGTCGGCAAAGGATCTGAATCGCCCGTTCAATCTCCCGCTCGCGGCCAATCACGGGATCCAGTTTGTTTTGCCGAGCCAGCTGGGTCAGATCCCGACCAAAACTGTCCAAAGCGGGCGTCTTCGATTTGCCCTTGGAACGCGTCTCCGAACGCTCTTCGCTCCGGCTGCGATCCCCCATGTCGTCCTCGCTCTCCAATCCGTGCCCCAGCAGATTCAGGACCTCCTCCCGGACATCCTCCAGCTTGAGCCCCAAATTCATCAACACTTGAGCCGCCACACCCTCCTGTTCACGCAACAGCCCAAGAAGGATATGCTCGGTCCCCACATAATTGTGGTTCAGATTCCGGGCCTCTTCCATCGAATACTCGATCACCTTCTTGGCCCGCGGCGTCTGCGGCAGCTTGCCCATGGTCACCATCTCCGGACCACTCTGGACAAGCTTCTCCACCTCCAGGCGGATCTTCCGCAAGTCCACGTCCAGATTCTTCAGGACATTGGCCGCCACGCCACTGCCCTCCTTGACCAATCCCAGCAGGATATGTTCGGTCCCGATGTATTCGTGGTTGAACCGCTGCGCTTCCTGGTTCGCCAGTTGCATCACCTTTCGCGCCCGGTCGGTAAATCTTTCGTACATAATCCCCTCTCGCGATCGTGCCGTTGGCTGATCCCTGTTCGGCGCCGACTATTCTGCCCGTGCTTCCACTTGCTGCTCGCTACCCGATTTCAGCAATTGTCGTTCGCGGCCGATCTCCATCGACCACTTTTCCGCTCCGTCCATGCTTTCCAGCATGGCCAATTGTTCGGCACATGCCTCGACCCTGCCCGTCCGTCGATACAAGGTCGCCAGTAAAAGCGGACTGTCCACATCGCGGTCGTTGCGTTGCATCAATTGCCGCAGCAGCGATTCCGCTTCCAACCAATGACCTCTTAAGTATTCCGACTGGGCTTGAACAAACAAGTCCTGTTGTGCTGTTCCATCTCGGGGGACCACCAATGCAGCTAGCTGGCGAGTACCCCAAAAAAACGAAATTCCCCACAGGCCCGACACCGTCGTCCAAACGAGCAACTGCCAGCGAAACGGCAGCATCTCCGGCCAGACGAAGCTGGTCAGCAAGCTGAAGTTGACGGCAACCGCAAAAAAAACGGCTACCAACAACGCTCGCCAATCGCCCCGCCACCACAAACGCGGCAAACCGGGCCAGAGGCAAACAAGCAGCGATGAGGCCTGCATCTTACCTGTCCTTCGGTATCCTTACCCCCAGCGGCGGACCCCATGTCCGCCTCACTCCCCGAAATTCTACCGAGAGGTCCGGGCGGGAGCAAGGCAACCTCGCGCTCCCGACCATTTATGGCCGTCCCCACGCGCATGCGGCGCCAAGCCCATGCCAAACTCGGAATCCCCCCATCCGACGACGCCACCTTGTCAACCGCGGACAATCCTGGCAGAGTGGTCATCCGTTTCCTCATCACACCGCAAATCGCATGCCAGGAATTGCCAAGAAAATGAACCCACCGGAAAAATCGGCGTTCGAAACCCGATTGCGAAATCTTCAACGCCCGGCCCAAGTGTACGTGCTGCTGGACGGCCAAGAGACGCTGCAGCAATTCCGCTCGCTGACCAAACAATTGGTCGCCGCCGGCGTCCACGTGCTGCAGCTGCGTGACAAACGCCTGACCGATCGGCAGTTGGTCGAACGTGCCCGCCTGATGTGCGAATTGACGCGCGGCACGCCGACGCAAAGCATTATCAATGACCGTCCGGATGTCACCGTGTTGGCGGATGCCGATGGGGTTCATGTGGGGCAAGATGAGCTGACCGTTGCGGACGCACGGGCCGTCATCGGACCGAATCGGCTGGTAGGGGTCTCGACCCATTCGATCGAACAGGCACGTCAGGCCGTGCAGGACGGCGCGGATTACTTGGGCTGCGGCCCGACGTTCCGTTCGCAAACCAAGTCGTTTGAACAGTTCCCGGGCCTCGCCTTCCTGAAAGAGGGGTTGGCCGAAATCCAACGGCCCGCGTTCGCCATCGGGGGAATTGACGCCGAAAATCTCGGGCAGCTGCTGGCGATCGGTTGGACGCGGATTGCCGTCAGCTCGGCCGTGATTCGATCCCCTGATCCGGCCGCAGCGGCTCGTTCCTTGATCACTCGTCTGTCGGCGGCGACCCTGTCGGATTGGAAAACGTCCGGCGGGCAGGAATGCCCAAGCGACGGAGGGGAAATGAGGGGATAACGAGAGCAACGAGCCCGAATCGCGACACGGCCGCCACGAATGCGAGCGCAATGGCTTCGCAAATGGTGGACCGGATCCGGCTTACGATGAGGGCGAAGCCGCCATCTCCTGCGTCGGCTGCCGTCGGTTCAGGCATTCGCGCAGGAGGGTTTCCACGCGTTGGTCCAGGGCCTCCAGTTGCTGCAATACCTCATTCTGACGTTGGTCCAGTTCGTCCAAGAGGCTATAGGGCGGATGCTTGTCGGACATGGGCGAGCATGGCGGGCTGAGGGCAGGCGCCGGCGAAGATGTCGGCGGGTAGGAAACGGGTCCATCCTGATGATTTGTTTTTTTCATCGGCAGGCTCTGGGCTGCCGGTGAGCCCGGTCGGCAAAGTGACCGCTGAACCGGCTAGGTAAAACGGGCAATTGAGCTTGACAAACGGGGGCGTTCACGTATACGAAAGGCACGGTGACGGTGTGGTCGGAACTCGCTCCGGGCAGGGCGCCCGAGCGGGGAGATTTTTCCGGGGCGCCGCGCGGTGGAGGGTTGGGAGCTGTGGTAGATACAACGGATTTTCCAGCGGTTGGCCCCCAGAAATGCCGGCTCGGGCCCAAAGGGATGCGGACGGCATTCTGCCTGCTGGCCAGTTTGGTCTGGTTGCTTCCCGGTTGTGCTAGTTGGGAACCGGCCATGCGCGAGGCGCCTGCTCAGGAAACGGGGTCGCTGTCGTTCATGAGAAGCCCCACCGAGGAGGGTCGCCAGTTGGGCTTGGATCCGCAGGCTCGGGAAATCGAGCGAAGTCTGGGAATTCGCTGATCTTCAGAAAATTAAAGGCAGAAAAATGCAGGATCGTCATCACGAGACGCTGGCGCAATTGTGCGCGGATGCACGGGAAACCGCGCTGTTGGAATCGATCGAGAGCCTATTGGGGTGGGACGAACGGACGTACCTGCCACCGGCTGCGGGTGCTTACCGGGCGGAGCAGATCACCTACCTGTCCGGTTGGATCCATCGTCGCCGCACCGCTCCTCAGATCGGGGAGTGGCTGGATGAATTGCGCGAGTCGCCTCTGGCTGCCGACCTGCACAGCGACACGGGGGCGACGATCCGTGAGCTGGATCGCGAATATCGGCGGCTGGTGAAATTGCCGTCCTCGTTTGTCGAGGAATTGACTCGGGCCACGGTTTTAGGTCAGCAGTGTTGGACCGAGGCGCGGCAGAAGAACGATTTCGCGGGTTTCCAGCCGTTTCTGGAGCGGATTTTTTCCCTGAAACGCGAGCAAGCGGAAATGTGGGGCTATCCGAGCGAACCCTACGATGCGCTGTTGGACGACTTTGAACCGGGTGCTGAAACGGCCACCGTGGCCCAGACGCTGGACGGCTTGCGATCCGGATTGGCCCCGCTGGTTGCGGAGATCGCCGAGTGCAACCGGCAGGCCCCGTGCGATTTGCTCACGCGGCATTACCCGCGGGCCGCGCAACAGGCCTTTGGCGACGAGGCGGCGGCCGCGATTGGTTTCGATTTTTCCCGCGGCCGACTGGACATCACCCACCATCCCTTCTGCTCGTCGCTGGGACCCGATGATTGCCGGATTACGACCCGCTACGACGAGCAGCATTTCTCTTCGGCTTTCTTCGGGACCCTGCACGAGGCGGGCCACGGGATGTACGATCAGGGGCTGCGGACCGAGCAGTTCGGTCTACCGCCCGGTACGTATATCTCGTTGGGCATCCATGAATCCCAGTCGCGTCTCTGGGAGAATCTGGTGGGGCGGAGCGCGGAATTCTGGCAGCACTTTTTTCCAATCGCCCAACAGCATTTTCCGGCAGCCTTGGCCGGAGAACGCTGGGAGAGCTTCTGGTTCGCCGTGAACGCCGTCCGCCCCTCGCTGATCCGCGTCGAGGCGGATGAGGCCACCTACAACCTGCATATCATCATTCGGTTCCAGCTGGAACGGGCCGTACTGTCGGGCGAACTGGCCGTGGCCGATCTGCCGCAGGCATGGAACGATCGCTATCGGCAGTACCTGGGGATCGAGCCTCCCAGTGACGTGGATGGGGTCCTGCAGGATATCCACTGGAGCGCCGGATTGGTGGGCTATTTTCCTACCTATTCGCTGGGCAACGTGTATGCGGCTCAGTTCTTTCGCCAAGCGGAAAAGGAACTGGGCGACCTGCCGGATCAGCTGAAGCGGGGTGATTTCGCACCCTTGAAACAGTGGCTGAACCGCAACATCCATCAAAGGGGACGATGCTACCGCGCGGTGGAACTGGTGCAACAGGTGACCGGGCAACCCCTGTCGGCCGAACCGATGATCGAGGGCCTGCGAAACAAGTTGCTGCCGTTGTACGGGCTCGCTTGAATCAAGCGCCGTTTGTCAGAACGACTTCCTCTGCACCGTTCGCTCCCTCGGCCGCGGCCAGCAACCCCTCCAGAATCCCTGGAATCGCCGATGCCGGGATGGCGTAGCTGCCGATCCGACTGGCCCGCGCAATGTTCAGCCCGACCGCGTAACCGTCCAAGCCGACCAAAGGCCCGCCGCATTGGTTGGGACGCAGGACCGTGTCGTGCTGCAAGGCGACGGGAAAACCCGAACGGCGGTCGCTCAGTCTCCCCCCTAAATTGGCATGGAAATTGGCCCGGTCCCCATGCACCATTTGCGCCCACTCGCCCAACACCACTTCGACCTCCAATGTCTCATCTCCACGAAGCACATCCAGCCGAACCCGATCACCAGGTCGGCGTTCGCGAATCGTTTCGATCAATTCGTCCCGATCCGACATCGCCTGGCCGTCCAAGTGCGTCACGACGTCGTCCGTGCGGAGGCCGGCGCCGGCGGCCGCACTGTTGTCCAACACGCGATGGATCCGCGGACCTTGCGAACTGTCCTCCAATACGACGCCCAAAGCCGGTCGGCGACGCTCGATTTCCCGCTCCGCAACACTGACCACGCCAATCGAAATCGGTACGCTCTGCAGACCGGGCGTGGCCAACCAACTGCCCACCGGCGGCGGTTCGCCTTGCCGCCACTTGACCGTTGACAACGTCCGGTCCACATCCAACTGGAGCAGTGCCACATCCCATTGCTCGTCTACGCCGATCAGGGTGGCATCGACAATCTCGCCTTCGAATAATTGGCAACGTAGCGGCTCATCCAACTCGCTGGCCTTCGTCAGCACATGCCCTTCGGCCGATACGATCGCGCCCAACGCGACCCGCCGACCATCCACCATCACATGCACGGTGCTGCGCGAGGCCTCACGCGTCGCATCCCGGAACGCCCGCTTGACCAGCGAGGTATTCCGTTCGCTGGCGGCCAGCGTGGTGACGCAAGGGATCAGCAGCAAAGAAATCGCGCCCCAAATCAACCCCCGAAAATGGTGGTCCACGCGAAACGGTAGCATCGGCTCTTCTCCTGGCTCCAAATATTTTGATCAACGAACGAGGAACGCCTTCCCTGACAACGCGACCCGGGGTTCGAACCGCCGTTAAAACCGGCTGGGCGACCTCTGCTGGCCCACCACCAGTTCCAGGGTGAGCTGGCTGTCGCCCCGCCGCAGTTCGATCTGCACTTGATCACCCGGTTGGCTGTCGTTCACCAGCAGTTGTAGGGAAGAAAAGTCGGTCACGGCCTTCTCGCCGAACTTGAGGATCACATCCCCCGCCTGTAAACCGGCCTCGGCGGCCGGCGTCCCCGGATAGACTTCGGCCAGGCGGGCGTCCGCGGCGTCGGTCTCGCCGCGAACCCCGATGAATGGGCCCGTACCCGGGAAATGCCCCCACTCCTCGCTCTTGACCAGACGATCCCAACTTTCCTGGTAGGCGTTGATCGGAACGTGCATGTTTGCGGTCAGCAACCGTCCGATGCGGCTGTTGATCCCGATCACGCGACCTTCCATATCGAACAGGGGGCCCCCGGAATCGCCTCCCACCAACGTACAGTCGGTCGTGATGGCGAATCGGTCGGTCAGCAGGATGCGGCCGAGGCGTACCACGGGGGCACGCCCATCCTGAAAACCGCCTGGATGGCCCGTGACGAGCCCCCATTGACCGACCTGGATCGGATCCTCGGGCGAAGCCATTTCGGCATAGGGCCAAGGGCCTGGATCCTCGATTTTCATCAGGCCGGCGTCCAATGTACGATAGGCCCCCAGGGTCTTCGCGCGAACCTGCCGCCCATCGGGCAAAATCACGCGGGCCGATCGATTCGGGACCCCACCAACGTGGGCCGCCGTCAAAACGTATCCGTCCGGGCTGATGATCACGCCACTGCCGTGGGCCGAACCGACAATGATGCCCACGGTGCAGGCCACCGCTTGCTCTGCCAATTCCCGCTGATGACGTTCCATGGCCTGTAATTCGGCCAGCGATCGGGGATCGCGTTCACCGGAGAAAACGCGTTCCAAATCGATTTCCGCCCGTTCGGACGCGGCGACCGACGGAGGAACGGCTGAAACCATCAGTGACAGAATCAGCAGCAGGACCGCAAAACCCGTTTTATGGGACGAGAAACCGAGCCCGCCCCGAAAGTGCGTACGACTCATGATCTTTTTCGTTCCGTTGAAAAGCAGTCAGCCTTGAGCTACAACACCCAAGCTCTGGAGAAATGATTACCATCCTCGTGTCACCGACCACCCCCGAGTTCTCAGAAACCCAGGCAGCCAATCTACGGGGATCACCAGCTGGGGACTTCCCTTTAAGTTACTGTCCATCTTAGGAAGCGTCCAGCATTTCCGGCAAGCATCGCCTCTTTTTTTTACTACGCCCGAAAAAATGTCCAAACTGGTTATCGGTTGCGGTTATCTTGGCGCCCGGGTCGCACGACGATGGCAGACTCGCGGTGAAACCGTCTACGCGACAACTCGCTCCACCCAACGTGCGGAAATACTTTCCCAACGGGGGCTCATTCCGTGCGTAGGGGACATTCTGGACGATCCGCCGGACATCCGGATTCCGGCCGTCCGGACGGTTCTGTTGGCGGTCGGCTACGATCGATCCTCGGGAGCCACTCGCGAGCAGGTGTATGTCCAGGGATTGGAGCACGTGTTGCAACGTCTGCCTCGCCGGGTCGAGCGTCTGATCTATGTCAGCTCGACCGGCGTCTACGGGCAGACCGGCGGCGATTGGGTTGATGAGGATTCGCCCTGCGAACCGATCCGGCCGGGCGGACAGGCATGCTGGCAGGCCGAAGAACAACTGCGGCAGCATCCGGTCTGGGGGCCTCGGAGTGTGATCCTGCGCATGGCCGGACTCTATGGCCCTGGGCGGATTCCTCGAATTAAGGATTTGATCCAGGGGCGGCCGCTGGCGGCATCCGCCGAGACTTTTTTGAATCTAACCCATGTGGAGGATGCCAGCGACGCCGTCCTGCGGGCCGAAGCCGAGGATCGGCGGCCGGCGGTTTACTGCATCGCCGATGGTCAGCCGTGCCTGCGTCGCGAATTCTATCACGAGTTGGCACGGTTGCTGGCCGTTCCCGGGCCCCACTTTGTCCCCCCGGAGGCAGGAACTTCGGCATGGGAGCGTGCTGGCACGAACAAGCGGGTCAGCAGCCAGCGTTTCCTCCGCCGCTTCGGCCATTCGTGGCGATACCCAAGCTTTCGGGACGGATTGGCCGCGAGCGTGCCGACGTCTCTCGCCACGCTCGGGCGGTCACCCGACCATCTCGGCCCCGCGCGGTCAAGGTAACCTTCCTGGGCTCTGCGGCACTAGGGCTGTTCCGAATCCGTGGCGTCGGCGGGGGAAACCTCGGGAATCGACGGATCGTCCATCAGGCCGGCCAACCGGCCGAGCAGCCGAAAATACACCATCACCACCAGGTTCAATCCAGCGGCGCCGAAGACGCGCACAGGGAACCACGACCTTGCCAGGAAGTACAAGGCGAGCAGTCCCGCCAGCACCAGACCGGCCGACACCAAGTAAAATGACTTAACCTGCGCGCGGTGGGACCGGAATTGGCGAAAAATGGCCTGCGACCACATGCTCAAAGGCGAACCCGCTTCGACCACACACAGTGAAAACAGGGGGAAGAGGACCCAGGCACTCAGCATGCCCCCCAAAACAGCCAATCCTTGACCCGCGATTCCCATCAGGACCGGCAACTGGCCCAAGAGCACCCCGGGGAGGGCTGCCAGCCACAACGGGTTCAAGACGTAAAAGGCGTCGAACATCCAATCGGCGATGTTCCTGCCCGGCCACTGCTGGATCTTGGCCCAGCCGTTGGCTGTGTCCTGCAGGATCACCAGCCCGCACACCGCGGTGACGGTCAGGTAGAGCAACGTCAGCGGCCCCATCAGCATGCCCAAGGCGATCGCGAACACTTGATTGATCAGGCCGCCGGCCATGTACTGGAGGAACTGCTCGAAAATCGTGGTCAGGCCGACAGCAAAAAGAGTGAGTATGCCCCACCGCAGAAGGGCGCGAAAATCGAGGAGGAACAAGAAGAGGCCGGAAAAAAGCGGTTCCCGCGACGCCGGACCTTCCTGCCGATCTTGCTCGGCTTCCCGCTCGGCTTCCCGCTCGGCACGCTCGATGAGTTCCCGGGCACGTTCGGACAACACGTCTTCATTCGACCGGGGAACGTTGCGCTCGTTCATGACCTCGCACTGCCGGTCCGCCGCAAGAGAAACCGAACCTGCCGGCTCAGAATCAGACCGTCTGACACCTCGCGGCCGAGCATCCGGCACGTTGGACTTGCCCCGTCATGCCTTCCAATCCGCCGACCTGACTTGGAGTTGCCGGGGGAGTCTGTTGGGAAGTGACCGCCGGGACCCCGTCGGTTCTCCACCAAGGGGCCTCGCCATATTCCGCCAATTCCAGCCATAGAACCACCCAGCCGATGGTGAGGGCCACAAAAGCCAACAGCAACAGCATCGTGTAAATGTTCGTCGGCGGCTTCCGCTCAGAACGCCGGCTACCCGGTCCTGGCGCGGTCCGTGAGTCTCGTCGCGACACGGTCTCTCACCCTTATCATGCCTCGTTGCGTTTTCTCGTCGATCTGCGCTACCGCACGGTTCGGATCGGTCTTGACCACCACCGCGTGACCGAGATAGTTGTTTTCCCGGAACACCTCGATACGGTGGCCGACCCGCAAGCCATCATCCGAACCCAAAGATACCTCGATCAAATTGCTCTGACCTACCGCCGTAACCAAACCATCCAACACCGGAGGAACGGCGTCCGTGTCCATCTCCACGTCCACGCCCGCCGCGTCGATCACCCGCTTCATGTCGCTGACCTGAGCCACCAATTGCTGCGAACGCTCCTGCAACGTGCGCTGGGTACCCATCGCGGCTTGCAAGCGGTCCGTCAAACTGACCACGCGTTCGAATTGCCGGTCCCGATCCGCCTGAGTCACCCGGACCTCGTCCCGGAGCGTGTCGACCGCCGAGCGCAACGCTTCCACGGTCGTCATCGCCACGTTTAACGCCTCCGCCGACTCGCTCTCCGTCACCTGCAGCGTCCGCAACTGCGCCTCTCGCTCTGTCAACAACTCCTGGACACTCGCCAGCCGGGTTTCCAATGACCCGATCGCATGGCGACGCGCCGTCTTTTCAATGGCCGCCTGCCTCTTCAATTCGTCCAGTTCCGAACGCAGATTAACGTTCGTCTCGCGCTCATTCTTCAGCTGATGCATCAACCCCAAGCCATACGTCTCCGTTGGCGTCGGGTTGGTGACCAGCATCTTCCAGTTCCTGTGGGTGGCGAAAACAACCACCGAGAAACTCATGAACACCAAGCTCATGACGAAAATCGCTACCGTGAATATCTTGCCCAACAGTGTCATGGTCCGGCACCTCGAGAAGGTCAGTCCGTGTTCAGTAGATTATTCGGTGGCAAAAATGCCGTACCCTAGTATATTTTCGCGCCCTTGGCGCTGTCAACGAAAAGTGTCCCGGTCTATTATCGTGTGACCCCGGGGGGCTTATTCCTTCGTTTTCGCCCGCTTCCCGCCGAGAATTCGATCCCGGATACCTATAATCGACATAGCAAAACAAAACAGAATGCAGATTAGGGAAAACGAATCACCCCAAAGATGGTATTTGCTGATCTGCGCACCCGGCTGAACGGTCGCATGAAGTATGGCTTCCTCTCGCCGACCGCCCCGCTGATCAATACGACCGTTCGCATCGATATGCGCAGAAATACCCGTATTGGCGGCAATTACCAACGGCAAACGATTCTCCACGGCCCGGAACACGTTACAAGCCAAATGCAAGTCCAAAATACTGGACCCCCAAAACCAACCGTCGTTGGTCACGTTCACCAGCATGTCCGGAGGCGTCCCCGCACGTTGTAGATCGACCACCTGTCGCCGGATCAAATGCGGGACCGTGCTCTCGAAACAAATGCTGGGCGAAAGGATCACCGATCCCACCCGAAAGGCCTTAGGTCCCACGCCGGGTGTCAGGCCAGACGCCATGGGAGTTAAATCATACAGCCCGGGAAACCACTCGCCGAACGGGAGGTACTCCCCAAACATGACGAGATGCTCTTTGAAGTAACGAGCACGGACCTGGCCCGAAGGGGCAATCAGCAGGGCCGAATTCAACCGCTCCATTCGCCCACCCGACAACCGCTGGGTGTCGCAACCGACGATCAGCGAAACGGTCTGTCCCTTTGCCGCAACCTCGTTCAAGCGGCGGGTCACATAGTCGGTTTTCTGTTGAAAAGCCTCCTCCCAGGCCCGCACCGACCGCTGGAATTGCTCGGCAGAGAGGCCGGTCTCGGGTGGCGGGCGCCACGGCGGGTCGGCAACCACGTCGCCGAGCGTCCCGGTAAACGCGGATTCGGGCCAAACCACCAGATCCACCTCGGGAGCCTCCCGCACCGCCTGCAAGCTGAGTTCCAAATATCGCGAAAACACGTCCGCATCTCGCTCCGGATCCGCCTCGAATACGGTATCGAATGACCCCTGAATGAGAGCGACACGGAGAGCCGGCTTGCCGTCAGCCGCGATGGAGCGGCTCGCCTGGATTCGCCCGAAACCATAGCACTGGACCACCAGCACCAGGACGGCCGCAGCCATCAGCCGGTGACGGCGAGTGGCCCGCGAAAGTCGCCCGTCCAGGGATTCGGCCAGCGCGGCTGCTACAAACATCACCACAAAACTGACCGCATAGGCGCCCGCTAAATCGGCCACCTGAATGATGCCTGTCCAATGAATCTGCGTGTGCCCCAGCAGCGCCAGCGAGAATCCGGTCAGCGCGTGCCCGCGAAACCATTCCAAACCCGTCCAGACGAGCGGAGCGGCCGCCAGGAGGGGTACGTGAGCCCGGTGGACCGCAATCCGCGTCAAACCGACAAAAACCGCCGGATAAATCGCCAGATAGGCGGATAAGCTGAGCCAGCCCCAATACAACACCGGATGCGCTAAACGGATCCCCTGAAGCATGGCAGCCCAATGGAACCAACCGGCCAACCAAATGGCCAAGTAGGGATGCTTGCCCAGAAGACTCTGCCGTCGAACTAACAGCAGCCAACCCACCGGGGCAAGCCACGCCAACGGCCAAAACCCTAGCGGGGGGAAAGCCGCCCAAAGCAGAAGACCGCTAACCAAGGCCCAAAAAAACGTGGGAAAACGAAGGAACTTCGAGGTCACGTGCCATTCACCTCATCGTGCCGCAAACTCGCTCCCATCCCCGGACGCTCCCGCAAGCCCGCATTTCAAGTGGATCGAGCCAAGGCAGCGGCATAACCGTACCGCTCGTAATAATCAGACCAACGACGCCGGAGTTCGACCCGAATCTCCGGCTCTATGTCCTGATGACGGTTGGGTTGGTAACCACGCCGGTCGCGCAGACAGGCTTCCATCGTTTCACGTACCTCCGCAAAGCCTCCCAAATCAAGCTGTTCGTAAATCGCTTGGACCTGAGCCATGGGGTCGCGGACCAAATCTTCATAGCGAATGTCACAAAGATGGCCCGGCTCAATTTCCGACCGCTGTTGTTCAAAACCGCGATACATCCGTTCAAAACACGCAAAGATGTAGGCGTCCCGCTCCTTGTCTTGAGGGACCTGCAGCCCCTGGACATGGGACAGCGTCCACCACAAACGCCGGGTCGAGATGAACAGCTTCTCGGGATGCCTGGCGATGTGAATGAATTTGGCGCCGGGGAACAGGCGGGAGAGAACCCCCATCCGGCCGGTGTGGGGCGGCGACTTCAATACCAACCGCCGACCTTGGGCCAATGTCAGCGCCCGCACAAAATAAACCACATCCCGCTCCCAACGTTCCCGAACCGGCTCCGCCACGTCCACCATATCGAGCAGTTCCAGGTAGCACGGGGGATCGTTCGGAAAGGCCAAGTGCAAATAAGGGGTCGGGCACCCCAAGTTGGCCAACGCGAATTCGTCTTCCTGAGGGTAATCGAATCCGGCCCCCATATTGTCCATCGGCCGCTTCTTCGGCATTAACCAGGCAATGAGCTTGGGGATGATCCATTCGCTGACCAGAAAATGGCTCGGCGCAAAACACTCGTAGGTCGTGGGATAGGCGAATTGCGGGTCGCGAACCAATAATTCGTGCAGGAATGTGGTCCCGCTCCGCCAATGCCCAATGATAAATACGGGAGGTTTCTCGATCGCCGTCTGCTCGATACGCCGGCCGTGACGAATCTGCTGGACCCGATGGAGGACGGAATTCAACATCGAAAAAAAACTGATCGCGCCCGCCATCGGCAGGCGACTGGGCGAGATCCGGAAGCGATGCTGGGCTAACAAGCGCAACCAATCGCCCGAGCGCATGCCGTGCCAAAACCGGGGCGCCCAGACCGGATAACCTGTATCTTGGGGCCGTGCACTATCTGGAGAGGTGGTTTTCTCGTTGCCGGAACACGTGCCGTTGCGGGGGATAGCGGGCAAAAAAAAGGAACTCCTACAGAAAACACCGACCGGTTGCGAGACTCGCCGGCAGACTCCGGCGACGATCTCGATATACTTCCATTCTACCGGTAGGCTGCCAATTTGCCGATAGCAATCCGAGAAATGGACGATGCCTGAGAATTCGACCCGAGTCCGTAGCGAAGTCAAGGAGAAAGTCTCGCGTGCTGCACTGCTGGCCGGAATGCTCTTGTACTTGGCGGTCTTCCTGGCTGCCGACCCCGAACGCTATCGGGTGGGGCTCCTCCTGCTAATCCCTGACGAACTCGTCACGGCTTGGATCGGCGGTGATCCGGCGGGAATCGGGGTCCTGGATCGCTTCTTCGTCCTGGGGATGACCGGCCTGATCTTGGGGCTCGCCGCCGTGATCGGCCGGTGGGCCTTGGACCTCATCCGCG
>SLEY01000251.1 GCA_007124535.1 Planctomycetaceae bacterium | reverse complement strand
CGATTGGTTTTCAGGCAGGAGCGAGTGCTGCGATGGCGTCCAGGTCGCTGTTCGAGCAGACGGAGCAAGACAATTTGCAGCGTGCTCAACCGCTGGCCGCCCGCATGCGCCCTAGTCGGTTGGACGAATTTGTCGGCCAATTGCATTTTCTGGGGGAGGGCAAGTTACTGCGGCGGTTGATCCGGGCGGACCGGTTGGGATCGGTCGTGTTCTACGGCCCTCCGGGTACGGGAAAGACGACCTTGGCCCGGATCCTGGCCACCGAAACCCGCTGCCGATTCCAGCAGTTGAGTGCGGTGACCAGCGGAGTCAAGGAGTTGCGCGAGGTATTGCGTGAGGCGCGGGACGAGCTGGCGGCGGAGGGGCGGAAGACGCTGCTGTTCATCGACGAGATCCACCGGTTCAACAAAGCCCAGCAAGACGCGTTGTTGCCGGATGTGGAAGAGGGCGTGGTGACGCTGGTCGGGGCCACGACCGCCAATCCGTTTTTTGCCGTCAACAGCGCCTTGGTCAGCCGCAGCCAGATTTTCCAACTGGAGCCCCTGCCGCCCGCCGATGTGAAGACCTTATTGCAGCGGGCCTTACGGGATGTCCCGCGGGGGCTCGGCCGGTTCGACGTGCGGATCACGGAGGAAGCTTTGGACTATTTGTCCGAGGTGTGCGACGGCGATGCCCGGCGGGCGCTGGCTGCCCTGGAAATCGGCGTGCTCTCCGGGGGGCGACCGCCGATTGCCTTCGATCGCCAATTGGCCGAAGAATCCGTCCAGCGCAAGGCGGTCCAGTTCGACGCGGACGGGGACGCGCATTACGACACGGCCAGCGCCCTGATCAAGAGCATTCGCGGATCGGACCCCGATGCCGCCCTGTATTGGCTGGCGCGGATGCTGGAGGGGGGCGAGGACATCCGCTTCATCTGCCGCCGCTTGATCATCTTGGCCAGCGAAGACATCGGCAATGCCGATCCGCAGGCCCTGCCCCTGGCCGTCGCCGCCATGCAAGCCTGCGAATTCGTGGGCTTGCCCGAATGCCAGCTGACGCTCAGTCAAGCCGTCACCTATCTGGCGTGCGCCCCCAAGTCCAACGCGGCCACGGTGGCCATTGCCGAAGCACGCCGTGATATTCGCGAGCATCGCCTGCTGCCCGTGCCCCGGCAGCTGCGCGACTCGCATTATGGCGGGGCTCGGAAACTCGGGCATGGTCAAGGCTACCAGTACGCCCATCAGGATCCCAGCGGCGTGGTTGCCCAAGACTATCTGGGAGTCGAACGGGAGTATTATCGGCCCGTCGAACGGGGGTTCGAAGCGGAGTTGGCAAAACGGCTCCAGCAGATCCGGCAGCAACTGAAATCGGCTGCTCCCCTTTGAATGTCCGGGCGTTTTTCCCTAAGATAAACGTCCCCCTCCCGGGCAAACCACAAAAATGACTGTTTTTCGATCCTCTAAAGGAGCTAATATGTACAAACATCTCGACCCCGCATCGTTGGGGGTTTCCGGGCGTCAGAGCGAACTGATCGAAGCGACCCTTTCTTACGGATTTCGTGGCTTGGACGTCGATGCGGCGGAAGTCATCAAGCGTGCCTTATCGCAGGGGGTGGACGAAGCGGCCCGGTACATCCGCAGCGGGCAGGTCAAAGTAGGTGGCTGGACGGTGGCGGTCCCGATCATGGAATCGGCGGAAGTTTTCGACCCGGCACTCGAACGGTTGCACGGGTTGGCCGAAGCGGCCAAAGACATCGGTTTTACATACGCCGCCTACGAGCTTCCGGCGGCGAGCCGGAAGCTGCCGTACCACGAGAATTTCGAAGTGCATCGCGAGCGATTGCAGCAGGTGGGCGATGTGCTGGGCCCGCGGGGAATCCGCTTGGGCTTGGCCCTGAAAGCCACCGAGGCCCATCGCCAGGATGCGACCTACCAGTTCATTTATCGTGCGGAGGAGTTGCTGACGCTGCTGACGAATATCGACTCGCCCCACGTGGGTCTGGCTTTGGATACCTGGAATTGGGCCGTGGGCGGCGGGGGGCGCGACCAGCTGGACGAACTGGCGGGTTCGCAAGTGGTTTCGCTGTCCATCGCCGATCTGCCCGAAGACGCCGACCCCAAGACGATTACCGACGACCAGCGGTTCTTGCCTTCGGAAGCCACCACGGAGCATCACGGTTCGTTGCTCCGCTCGCTGGCTCAGCGAAACTATCGGGGGCCGGTGATGTTGCGGCCGCATCCCCGCCAGCTGGCGAAATTGACACGCGATGCCAGCGTCGAAGCCTGCAGCAGGATGCTGGATCAGATTTGGGCGGCCGCCGGACTGAGCAAGTCCGGCAAATTGTTGACGGTGGCGACCGACTGAATTCTGCGTCCCGGAGCCGGCCAACCGCGCCCCCGGGAATGGTGGCTCTCGCCAGCCAACGCCCCACGGAACGGATTCCCGTGGGGCACGGCCTACTGCAATCGCTGGCGGATTTCCTCCAAGCAGTCCGCAATGGGGATGCGTGTCTGCTCCAAGGTATCCCGATCACGGATCGTCACGGTCCGATCCTTCAGCGTCTGGCTGTCGACCGTAATGCAGTACGGGGTCCCCGCTTCGTCCTGGCGGCGATAGCGGCGACCGACGGCCCCTTTCTCATCGTAGAAGACGGGCCAATGCGGTTTCAACGTCCGGTAGATCTCTTGCGCGATCTCCGGCATCCCGTCTTTTTTGACCAGCGGGAACACCGCCGCTTTCAGGGGGGCCAGCCGAGGGTGCAGGCGCATCACCACCCGCTTCTGGAGCACGCCTTTCTCGTCCGGCGCCTCGTCTTCCGTGTACGCCTCGCACAGGAACGCCAGCACGGCCCGATCGGCTCCCGCCGACGGCTCGATCACGTGCGGAATATACCGCTCGCCGGTCAAGTCATCCCGGTACGTCAAATCCCGGCCACTGCCTTTCCATTTCGGCTTTCCCTCCGGGCCCAACTCGACCTGCAGCGGTTGGGTGGTCTCGTCCAATTTACCCTCCATATGGCTGCGCAAATCGAAGTCGCCCCGGTGAGCAATCCCCTCCAATTCGCCAAATTCCCCCGGCGGCAGGAAGGGGAACGCGTATTCGATATCCGCCGTGCCGGTCGAGTAATGACTGAGTTCTTCGGGATCATGTTCGCGCAGACGCAGGCGTTCGCCAGCCAAACCCATTTCCTGGTACCATTGCATGCGCCGGTCCCGCCAGTACCGGTACCAGTCCTGGGACGAGTTCGGATGGCAGAAGAATTCGATTTCCATTTGCTCGAATTCCCGCGAGCGGAAGGTGAAATTGCGCGGCGTGATCTCGTTGCGAAAGCTCTTGCCGATCTGGGCGATCCCGAAAGGAACCCGGACCCGCGAGCTGTCGACGACGTTCTTGAAGTTCACGAAAATTCCTTGAGCCGTTTCCGGCCGCAGGAAGGCCGTTCCTTCTTCCCCCGAAAGGGCCCCTACATACGTCTTGAACATCAGATTGAATTCGCGAGGCGGAGTCAGCGTGCCCAGCGCCCGCGCATCGGGCCCCAGGACCCGTTCCAGGTCCTCCACCTCGGTCAGCGACTGGAACCCCGAGTCCCATTTCAATTCCTCGGCATTCTTCGCCCGCAAGTGAAAGAACTTCAACGCCCGCGCCTGGACCTCGGCCTCTTCCTGCTCCGCTTCAACCATCGTCGTCACGAAAATTCGCTGACCCTTGGCCTCGACCCACCGTCCCCGCACCTGATCGTGGCGATAGCGGCGTTTCGATTCGCGGCAATCCACCATGTAATCATGGAACAGATCGTAATGCCCCGAGCATTTCCAGACTTGGGGGTGCATAATGATCGTGCAGTCCAGCCCCGTCATTTCGTAGGAGGTTGGCGAACCATACACGGGGCGGGTATCATCGTGACCGTTCACCATATCGCGCCACCAGGCGGCTTTGAGGTTCCGCTTCAACTCGACCCCCAAAGGACCGTAGTCCCAAAAGCCGTTCAGACCCCCATAGATTTCACTGGATTGAAACAAGAAGCCGCGACGTTTGCACAACGATACGAGTTTTTCCATCTGCATGGTGCCCTGACGTGTTCTAGGCTCCGTCAGAAAAGGGGGTCGGACCCTGTGGAGAGACGGTCCGACCCCCTTTTCTGACAGAGCTGGCCTTCGAAAAACTGCATTGCAGGAAATTGCCCAGCGTATCAGAAAGGGGTCGGCCCCTCTCTTCGAAAGGCCGTCCCCTTTTCTGACACGAGCCATATCTTACACATTCCCGCGGGTTTTCTGCAGGGGGGCGTTATACATCCCCCCACGTGGGTGCGGCCGTCGTTTTTCGGTTGCTGCCGCATCCCGCTTGGCCTATAATCATAGGTTGGACTCCCCGTGGTCTTGGCGTATGTGCCGGGGGGTTGTCCCCATGAACCTGTTGCGGGGCTCCCGGGTCCCGGTTGTCGATCCGTTGAGCACAGCGACTTGTGGAGCTATGAGCAGTCGAATCGCGAACCGG
>SLEY01000663.1 GCA_007124535.1 Planctomycetaceae bacterium | reverse complement strand
TTTACAACCCGAAGGCCTTCATCCCGCACGCGGCGTCGCTCCGTCAGGCTTTCGCCCATTGCGGAAGATTCTCGACTGCAGCCACCCGTAGGTGTCTGGGCAGTGTCTCAGTCCCAGTGAGACGGGCCATGCTCTCACACCCGCTACCCATCTTTGCCTTGGTGAGCCGTTACCCCACCAACAAGCTAATAGGACGCAGACCCCTCCTCAGACAACCGAAGCCTTTGGTCCGGGGACATTATTCGGTATTACAGGCGGTTTCCCGCCGCTATCCCGAATCTGAGGGTAGGTATCTACGCGTTACTCTCCCTTTCGCCGCTCCTCCGTCCACCCGAAGGTGAACTTGTCGCTCGACTTGCATGCCTAATCCACGCCGCCAACGTTCATTCTGAGCCAGGATCAAACCCTTCAATTGAGTAGTTGCTTCCAGCCCCGCTGCGCTCGCAACAGGACCGGTTGGTTAGCTACTGGTTCGAGGGCTGATGCCTTCGTGGCGCCGCCTGGTCAAGCGGCGCCGTCTTCTGGCCGTTCAAAGCACGGTCTCAGAAATTCGACATAAGAGATCACGCTACCAAATTGTCAAAGATCAAATCTCCCTGCCAAGCCAACGATGGTTGCTCAGCGAGGATGCGTAATCATAAGCGATCGCCGCCCAGTGTCAACCGCTCCCGGAAAAAAAATTGGAAAATGTTCCCCAGAGAACACCAAATCGACCCCAATGCACTCGGAAACCCCCCAGAAGACGCGCAAAATCGCCCCAAAAACCACTTGTTCAAGGGGAGTGGTCAGCTCGCCCGCCCGAAAAGAAATTTTTCGAATCGGACGCCCCAGCCACTTCGCCAAGCCCATTTCCAGCCGCCGCCGAACCCTCGGACCACTGCTCGGCGCGGGTCTCGGACGTGCTCGGCGCGGGTCTCGGACCCCGCCGAAACCGCCGACCGAAGGTCTCCACCGATAATGGGAGACCTTCGGTCGCCGGGGTGGCTCGGTCAGAGACCGGCCACAGCGATTCTCAAAAAACCAATATCAGGGGTATTACAATACGCCAAAATGGCTCAATGTGCGGTGCAAGGTCGCTTCGGCCGCCGAATCCAAAGGCGTCATCGGCAATCGTAACTCGCCCGTGTCCCGCCCCAGCAACTTCATCGCCGCCTTGATCGGGATCGGATTGGTCGCCAAACCCAGCATGTCCCGACACAATGGGAACAGACGATGGTGCCATCGGCAGGCCCGCTGGATGTCTCCCGCCAAGTAGGCTTCCACCATCTCGATCATCGGCGCCGGAATGATGTTGCCGACCACCGAGACGACCCCCTCGCCACCCACGGACATTAACGGAAGGGTCAGGCTGTCGTCGCCGCTGAGCACGGTCAGGTCGCTGCCCGTCAGGATCTGCGAGGCCTGATCCAGGGAACCGGTCGCTTCCTTGACCATCGTGATGTTGGGCAACTCGCCCAAGCGACAAATCGTGTCCGGTTCGATGTTCTTGCCGGTCCGCCCCGGAATGTTGTACACGCACAAGGGGAGTTCGACGGCTTCGGCGACCCTCCGATAGTGTTCGTAAAAACCCTCCTGGGTGGGTTTGTTATAGTAGGGAGCGACCAGCAGCGCCGCATCGGCCTGCTGGCGGGCCGCCCAACAGGTCAGCCGAATGGCTTCGGCCGTGCTGTTCGATCCGGTGCCGGCCATCACCCGTACGCGACCGGCCGCGTGCTGGACGACCTCGGTAATCACACGCTCGTGCTCCTCATGGGACAGCGTGGGAGATTCGCCGGTCGTCCCTACCGGACAAATGCAGCGTGTGCCGGCCGCCACCTGGAAATCGACCTGCTCGCGCAACCGGGCGATGTCGAGTTGGCCGTCGCGAAACGGCGTGACAATGGCAACGGACAAACCGGCAAAGTCGGAACCTTTTCTGGTCATGGCAGCTTCCAGCGATACTCCTTGCGAGGGAAAGGGCCGATTCCGGCGACAAACCGGAGACGTTTCCGAATACGCATGATAATCCGCGCACTGCACCGGGCAAAGGGGAGCCCGGCTCGCCCCCCGCGCGGCGCCGGCTCAGCCGATCAGCTGTTTCATCTCCCGCACCGCGCGCTCCATGCCCACCAGGATGGCTCGAGCCATGATGCTGTGGCCGATGTTCAGCTCGTGCATGTCCGCCATGCGGGCCACGGGAACGACATTCTGGTAGTTCAAACCGTGGCCGGCATGCAGGGCCATGCCGAGCTGGCGAATCCGCAGCCCGGCTTCGACCAGCGTGTCCAGATGCCTCCGCTGGTCGTCCCCTTTTGCCAAGGCATATTGACCCGTATGCAGTTCGACGGCCTGAGCCCCCACCTCCGCGGCCACTTCAATTTGCTCCAGATCGGGGGCCAGGAACAGACTGACGGTGATTCCCGCATGTTTCAATCGCTGGATGGCACGCTGCACCACGCCTCGGTTGCCCAATACGTCCAATCCGCCTTCGGTGGTGATTTCCTCACGCCGCTCCGGAACCAACGTGGCTTGATCGGGCAGGACTTCGCAGGCGATTTGCAGGATTTCCTGATCGCAGGCCAATTCCAGGTTCAAGCGGGTGGCCACCGTCTGGCCGAGGATGCGGAGGTCCCGCTCCTGGATATGCCGGCGGTCCTCGCGCAGATGGATGGTGATCCCGTCGGCGCCCCCCAATTCCGCCAGGGCTGCAGCACAGATCGGATCGGGTTCGTAAGTCTTGCGGGCCTCTCGGAGAGTGGCGACGTGGTCGATATTGACGCCCAGGACCGGCATGGATCGAATTTCCGTAAAGGGGGGAAGTGGGAGCGAAGAAAATAAACCGGTGGTGGCTGGGACGCGGCCGCAGGCACGCTCGCCAGCCGATCGCTCGATGATAGCATACGGCCCGGATTCGTGCGACGGTCCCTGCCGGGGTAAACCGCGCGGATCGCAACGGATTTTCCGGGCCGTTCCCTGCGGGAATCGAAAAAACCCGAGTGCCGGACCGTTTACAGGGCTTTTCCAGCCGGTATACTCGGCGTTTGCCGTTCCAGTCGCGTTTGCGAGCCGTCAAGGGACCGTGGAATGTCCATGCCCCGCGCCGGTTTTGGTACCATCGTCAAGCAGGAGGGACATACATGGCTTCGAATCTTCCAGACTACGTCGCGTCGGCCCAACCGGTGCCGCAGGAAAACCGTATTCCTTGGTTTAAGAGCACCGCACCGACCTTTGCCGGGATCATGCTCTGGTTTGTGTTTTGGCACGAGGTGCCGATGGGGTCTGCGATCGCCGAGGGGTTGCCTTTCAGCTCGTTCGCGGGGGGAACGCTCGCGGCCGGCTTGGGCGTGGCCCTCCTAGGGGTGGTCCTGGCAGCGTTGATCTGCCATTTCCTGTTCTTTCTGGTCCCCGGCCTGCTCGGCATGCAAACCGGCTTGCCCCTGTACATCGTGGGAACTTCGACCTACGGCGTCAAAGGCGGTTTCCTCATGCCCGGGTTCCTCATGGGAGCCCTCCAGTACGGGTGGCTTTCGGTGAACGCGTTTTTCGCGGCCTTGCTCCTGGTCGCCCCGTTTGGAGTCGGCCCCGGGAGTGTGGCACATGCCATTGTGGCGATCCTGTGGACAATTGCCGCCGCGGTGGTCGGTTTGAAGGGAATTCAATATGTAGGGATGGTTGCCTCCTATTTCCCTGTGATCCCGATCACCATCCTCCTGATCCTCTTCGTCTCGACGGTCGGGGGGCTCGGCGCTTTTGACGTCGATACGCTGGTGAGTGCCACCGCCGAGGTCGAGGCCACGCATCCGCGGACCGGCGAGACGCTCGAGCCTGCAAATCCCCTGGGCGTGTTCGGGGTGATCGCGGTCATCTTCGCCTACATCGTCGGCTTCTTTGCGACCGCGGGTGCTGCGGGCTGCGATTTCGGGATGAACAATCGCGATACCCGCGACGTGCAACTCGGCGGTCTCGTGGGCGTGGCCCTCGCGACGATTCTGACCGGCGGACTCTCGCTGCTGATCGTGGCCGGGGCCTATGGCAGCCTCTCGCCGGATCAAGTCGCCGGGCGCATGCAGACGACGGGCCTGATGAGTGCCATTATGGGTGATACAGTGGCGGCTATCTTTTGGTATCTGCTGGCGCTCGCCGCCTTCCCACCCGCCTGCTTTGCCAGCTTCATCGCCGCCAACAGCTTCAAGACCACGATGCCGAACGTCAAGCCACTGATCTCCTGCGGGATCGGCACGCTGGTGGCCATCGGCTTGGCGGTCAGCGGTTTGGCTGGCCGCGCTGCCGAGGTGTTCGTGATCATCGGGGCCTCGTTCGGTCCGGTGTGCGGCGCCATGGCGGCCGATTATCTGTTGGCTGGCAAGAAGTGGGCGGGCCCGCGTGCCGGTTTCAACCTGGCAGGTTGGGTTTCCTGGGTGATCGGCTTCATTGTGGGCGCCTTTAACTTCATCCCCGGCCGTCCCTTCAATTTGCCCGCCGCACCCGTGGCCGCCTTTATCGTCGG
>SLEY01000047.1 GCA_007124535.1 Planctomycetaceae bacterium | reverse complement strand
CCCAAAAGGCGGGCTTGTCGATTTCCTCCAGTCGATGGGCACGGATTTCCACTTCCTGCCAGGGCCCCCGCTGGCGGCGGCTGCGCACCCGCGGTTCGTTGCCATACACGGGCATCTCTTCGATTTCGTTGAGCGTTTTCAAATTCAGCGCAGCTGCTAATTCCCGGTGGTCCACCGCCGCGGCGCGCATTCGAAACTTGAGTTTCAGGAGCCAGGCCTCGCCCGTAATGGCATGCAGGAACCAACCGTGCGTCTTTTTCTCGCCCGTAACCTCGACCACGCTACGGGCGTTCCAGTCGGTTCGGAAATCACCACGCTGCTGGAGATGGTCGATCAGTCGTTCCAGGATCTGCCCGTCCCAATGGCACGGCTCACCCCGGCGGCCCACGCGGTCCTGCGTGTGCCAGCGGCGACCATCGATCTGCCACGGCATGCGGGCCTCGAGTCCCACTTCCCGGATCTCGACATCATCCGGTTGCGGCTGCTCTTCCGCCAGCGAGTCGTAAACATCCCTTTTCCGATGGGGGCCAGCAACCAGCACGGGGGTGAGTGCCCGGGCCGTGTGGGACAACACGGAGGGGCCGTTCATCGAACTGCTGGGCGTCCCCTCACCGGCCGCGCGACTTGGAGCCGGAGCCCGGCGTTGCCGCTGGACAGGGCGGCGACCGGCGGTGGCGACGATGTGCTCGGGAGGCCCCTCGACCACGACCCGTCCACCCGCCTCCCCCGCCTCGGGCCCCATGTCGATGACCCAATCGGCTTGCTTGATCAGATCCAAATTGTGCTCGATGACCACGACCGTATTGCCCAGATCGACCAGACGATGCAGGACTTCCAGCAGGCGCGCGAGGTCGTCAAAGTGCAGGCCGGTGGTCGGTTCGTCCAGCAGGTACAGGGTCCGGCCGGTGTCGGGGCGGGCCAGTTCGGCCGCCAGCTTGACCCGCTGGGCTTCCCCGCCGGACAGCGTGGGCGCCGGTTGACCCAGCGTCAGGTAATCCAATCCCACATCGCACAGCGTCTGCAGGATACGGCGGATCTTGGGCAGATTCTTCAGCATCCGGAGCGCGTCCCCGCACGTCATCTCCAAGACCTCACTGATCGAATGGCCGTGATAGGTCACGGCCAACGTCTCGGGGTTGTACCGGCGTCCCCGGCAGGTTTCGCACTGGACCCAGACATCGGGCAGGAAATGCATCTCGATGCACTTTTGGCCGTTGCCCTCACAGTCCTCGCATCTTCCTCCCGGCACGTTGAAACTGAATCGCCGCTGCGTGTAGCCACGGACCTTGGCCGCGGGCAATTGAGCAAACAACTGCCGGATCAAATCGAACACGCCCGTATACGTCGCCGGATTCGAGGAAGGGGAATTGCCCAGCGGTTGCTGGTCGACGCGAATGACTTTGTTGATATGCTCCAGGCCCTGGATCGAGTCGTGGGCGCCCGGCGTCAGCGCGGCACGATGCAACCGCCGAGCCAGGGCCGCATACAGGACTTCGTCGATCAGCGAACTCTTGCCACAACCGCTGACGCCGGTCACCGCGGTCAAGGTTCCCAGCGGGAACCGCACGTCGATGTTCTTCAAATTCCGATGGCGGGCGCCCCGGATTGTAAGCCAATCCAATGCTTTCGCCGGATCGTTTCCGGAGTCGACCGGCGCACGTTGCCAACCGCCGTGGGCGGCTGCTTCCACTCGGCGGTTGTTCGGCACCGGCAGCGCACGTTGGCCGTTCAGATAGGGGCCGGTCACCGAGCGGCGGCGGCGGGCGACCTGCAGGGGGCTTCCCTGGGCCACGATCTCCCCGCCCCGCTTGCCTGCGCCGGGACCGAAATCGCACAACTGGTCGCTGCCCGCAATGACCTCGCGGTCATGTTCGACCACGAGCAGCGTGTTGCCCAGATCCCGCAGTTTGTGAAGCGCCCGGAGCAACCGCTGGTTGTCGCGCGGATGCAAGCCGATGGTCGGTTCGTCCAACACGTACAGCACGCCACACAAGCCGCTGCCCAATTGGCTGGCCAAGCGGATCCGCTGGGCCTCGCCGTTGGAGAGCGTGGCGGCGCCCCGCGACAAGCTCAGATAGTCCAGTCCCACATCCAGCAAGAACCGGACCCGCGCCGTGATCTCGCGGACCAGTTCGCCGGCGATGTTTCGCTCGTGAGAGGAGAGTTTCCATGCGGCGACCCGCTGCCGGAATTCCGCCAGCGGCAGGCGGCATAACTCATCCAGGGTCTGGCGGCGGAAACGGACGGCCGCGGCATCATCGCGCAAGCGGCTGCCGCCGCAGGCCGAACACTCGACGACAGCGACCAGCGAGTCCAAAGTCGGCCGCAGATGAGGCACCAGTCGCGCCGCCTGGCTCAGCGCCGGGTACAAGCCTTTGAATTGGAAGCGGAATCCGGGGCCCTGCCCCGGCTCCGCCGCCACCTCGAACCATTGCTCGCCGGTCCCTTGCATCAGCAACCGCCGCTCCCGGGCGTTCAGCTGGTCGAACTTCTTGTCCAAGGGCAACCCCGTACCGGCGGCCAGCGCGGCCAGCATCCGCTGTCCCAACTCGCGATCGGGATGCGGCCACAGGGTCAAGGCGCCCTCCGACAGCGTCCGCTCCGCATCGTGCACCAGGGCGGAAGGATCGGAACCGATTTGGACCCCCAGGCCCTCGCACGCCGCACACCAGCCCAGACTGCTGTTGAACGAAAACGCGTGCGGCGTCAGCGGCTCGAAACTCCGCCCACAACGCTCGCATACCCGGTGCTGGCTGTGAATCCGCACCGGCCACTGCGGCTCCGCCACCCCCTCGCGCACCCGGGCCACATGGATCACCCCGCGGCCCAAGGCCAGCGCATTCTCCACGCTGTCCGCGATCCGACCCCGGGCACCGGAACGCACGATCACCCGGTCCACCACCACTTCCACCCGATGCTGCCGCCGCCGATCGATCTCGGGCGGTTGATCCAGCGAGTAGGTCACGCCGTCGACCCGGATGCGGGCATAACCGGCCGCCCGAATCTCGTCCCATAACGAGGCATACCGGCGCCCCACCTCGATCTCGACCGGAGCCATCAGGTACAGCCGGCTGCCCTCCGGCTGGGACAGGATCTTGTCGATCACTTCGTCCACCGTCTGCGTGCCGACCGGCACATCGCAGTCGGGGCAGTAGGCCTGGCCCAGACGCGCCATCAGGATTCGCAGGTAATCGTAGATCTCCGTAACGGTGCCTACCGTAGAACGGGGGGTGTTCCCCATGTTCTTCTGCTCGATGGCAATGGCGGGCGACAGGCCGTCGATATGATCGACGCGAGGCTTGGGCATCTGGCCGACGAATTGCCGCGCGTAGGCACTCAAACTCTCCACATACCGCCGCTGGCCTTCCGCATAGATCGTGTCCATGGCCAACGAACTCTTGCCCGATCCGCTCGGTCCGCAGAACACGGTCATGCGGTCTCGCGGGATGCGTGCGTCCACCGCTTTCAAGTTGTGTTGCTGGGCGCCGCGGACGACAATCTTCCGCGCGGCCCCGACCGGCTTCTTTCGCCGCCCCCCGGCCGCCCCGCGCCGCCGGTTCCGGTCGCGGGGCACTCCCGGCTGCCGGGCCACTTCCAACACCCGCGCCAGGGCTTGACCCGTGTACGACGTCTCGCAGGCCGCCAACTGCTCCGGGGTTCCCGCCGCCACCACCCGGCCGCCCGCGTCGCCCCCCTCGGGCCCCAAATCGATGACCCAGTCCGCCGTCTTGATCACTTCCAGATTGTGCTCCACCACCAGGACCGTATTGCCCGCCTCGGCAAATCCGTGCAGCACCTGTAACAGCAGCTTGATGTCGGCGAAATGCAGGCCGGTGGTCGGCTCGTCGAGCAAGTACAGGGTCTGTCCCGTACTCCGCTTGACCAACTCCCGGGCCAGCTTGATCCGCTGGGCCTCGCCGCCGGACAGCGTCGGCGAGGGCTGACCCAATTTGAGATAGTCCAAGCCGACGTCGTGCAACGTCTGTAATTTGTGGCGGATTCGCGGAATGTTCTCGAACAAGGCCAACGCCTGCTGAACGTCCATCTCCAGGACATCGGCAATCGACTTGTCCTTGAAACGCACCTGCAGCGTCTCGCGGTTGTAGCGGTGCCCGGCACACACGGGACATGGGACCCACACGTCGGCCAGAAAGTCCATCTCCAACCGGTTCGAGCCATTGCCCTCGCACGCCTCGCAGCGTCCCCCCCGCACATTGAAACTGAAGCGGCCCGGCTGGTAACCCCGCCGCTTCGCTTCGCCCAATTCGGTGTACAGGCGGCGAATGTCGTCGAACACCTTGATGTACGTGCCCGGATTCGAACGAGGCGTCCGCCCGATCGGCGATTGATCAATGGCGATCATCTTGTCCAAATGTTCCAGTCCCTCCAGCGCCCGGTGGGCCCCCGGATGGCCCTCGCCCCGATTCAAGTCGCGGCGCAAAGCTTCCACCAAAATGTCGTTGACCAGCGAACTCTTGCCCGATCCGGAAACCCCCGTGACACAGACGAAACCGCCCAGCGGAATCGCGACGTCGATGTCCTTCAGGTTGTGGTGAGACGCCCCTCGCACCCACAGCCGCTGCGGACCCAAGCACCGCCGCTCTGCCGGAACCTCGATCCGCTCCTCACCCGCCAGATACCGCCCGGTCAGGCTCCGCGGCTCACCGATCACGTCCCCCAACGTCCCGCTGGCCACCAATTGGCCACCCCGGACACCCGGCCCGGGACCGAAATCGATCAGATGGTCGGCCGCCCGCATCGTGTCCTCATCATGCTCGACAACCAGCACCGTGTTTCCCATGTCCCGCAACCGGGCCAGTGTCTGTAAAAGCTGGTCGTTGTCCCGCGGGTGCAAACCGATCGACGGTTCGTCCAGGATGTACAACACGCCGACCAGACCGGAACCGATCTGCCCGGCCAACCGGATCCGCTGGGACTCGCCCCCGGACAACGTCGGGGCGGTGCGTTCCAGCGTCAAGTACTCCAAACCGACATTCAACAAGAATTGCAGACGGCCGCGGATCTCCTTCAATACTTCGGTTGCGATCAGCGTTCGCGTGGAATCCAGCACCAGTTCCTGAAAGAACTCGGCCGCCCGATTGATCGGCAACCGGCAGACCTCGGGCAAGGAACTCTCCGGCCGGTCGGCAAACGCGGGATGAGCCGAAGTCACCCGGACCGCGCACGCCTGCGGGTTCAGCCGCGTTCCGGCACACGCGGCACACGGCGTGGTCCGCATGTACTTCTCCAGATAGCGCCGGTACAGACGATTCTTGGCGCTGCGGTACTTCGACCGCAGCATCGGAATGATGCCTTCGAAGCGGCCACCGTACTTCAGCGGCGATTTCCCGCCCCGCCAAGTGAAGGTAATATGCGCTTCGCCTGTTCCGTACAACCAAATCTGCTGCAGCGCCGGAGGAAGCTCGGCCCACGGTGTCTCCAGCATCGTCCCCGGCGGCAGATCCCGCGTCCGCTCGACCGTCTCCGCCACGCCCTGATAGATGTGCCGCTTCCAACGCCCCAACTCCTTCCAAACCCCCAGAACGTCGAAACAGCCCTGTTTGAACGACATGCCGCGGCGGGAATCCGGTACCAGCAGCGCCGGGTCGAACGTAAACAACTCGCCCAACCCGTCGCAAGCGGGGCACATGCCGTGGGGACTGTTGAAACTGAACAGCTGGGGACTGGGCGGCTGGAAACTGCGGCCACAGCCGGGGCAGGCATGATCGATGGAAAAAATCGTGTCCCCGACCGGACCTTCCCACGCACCTTCTTCACTTACACCCTTACTCGCGTTCCGATTATCCGCCGATTTGGATCGCTCGACGGCCACGATCAGGCTGCCGCGGCCCAAATTCACCCCCAATTCGATCGCCTCGGCCAATCGCCCCCGCGATTCGGGTTTGACCACCAGCCGATCGATCACCACTTCGATGTCGTGTCGCATCCGGCGATCCAATTGCAGATCGTCTCCCAAAGAAACCATCTGGCCATCGACGCGGGCCCGGACGAATCCTTGTTTCAACAAGTCCTGGAACAGGTCCCGATATTGCCCTTTTTGGCCGCGGATGAGCGGTGCGAGAACCGTAGCTCGGGTGCCCCGCGGCCACTGCAGGATGCGCCCCGCGATCTGTTCCCGGGTTTGAGCGGTGATCGTATCGCCGCACACGGGGCAGTAACTTTGCCCGACCCGAGCGAACAAGACCCGCAAATAATCGGAAATCTCGGTGATTGTCCCCACAGTGGAGCGGGGATTGGTTCCGGTCGATTTTTGGGAAATCGAAATTGAGGGGCTCAATCCGGCGATGTAATCCACCTCCGGTTTGGGCATCTGGCCCAAGAACTGGCGGGCGAAACTCGACAGGCTCTCGACGTATCGCCGCTGGCCCTCGGCATACACCGTGTCGAAAGCCAACGAACTCTTGCCGGAACCGCTGACACCCGTCAGGCAGATCAGCTGATTTCGCGGCAGCACCAAGTCCACACTTTGCAGGTTATGTTCACGGGCGCCTTTGATGACGATGTCGGAGACGGGCATGGCGGGAGGAGTTCAGGAAGTCGAACGAATGCGCGGAGGGCGCCGGCGGTTGCCGGCGATAACGATTCCCTATTGTAGGCCTCGGGCAAGAACCGCCCCAGCCCCCACCTGTTCGTCCGCGTCCGGCTGCGATAGGATGTTGCGCCAGAACGACGGGAACGAGATGAGTGATACGCGGGTTGCCGCCATTGCGGCCCATCAATTGACGAAATGCTTTCACGCCGTGCGTGCGGTGGATGGCGTCAGTTTCGAGGTGCGCGACGGGGAGGTGTTTGGTTTCCTGGGGCCGAACGGAGCGGGCAAGACGACAACGATCAACATGTTGACCGGGCTTGCACGCCCCACTTCGGGTAGTCTGCGGATTTTGGGCCACGATGTGACTCGGAACATCAAGAAAGCTCAGCACTGGATGGGCATCGTACCCGACGAGAGCAATTTGTATCCCGAGTTGGATGGCTGGGAGAACTTGTGCTTTTGTGCCTCCCTCTACGGGATACGGCGTCGCGAACGCGAAGCCCGGGCCCGGGAATTGCTGGAACAGTTCGGTTTGGCGTCGGTTGCCCGCCGCCGTTTTGCCGCTTACTCCAAGGGCATGAAACGGAAACTGACCATTGCGGCGGGGATTATCCACCGCCCTCGGATCCTGTTCTTGGACGAACCGACGACGGGAATCGACGTCGCCAGCGCTCGCGAAATTCGCCAACGCCTGGCCGGTTTGAACCAGTCGGGCACCACGATCTTCCTGACGACGCACTACATTGAAGAGGCCGAACGGTTATGCCACCGCATCGCCTTTCTGGTCGATGGCCGGTTGGTGCGAGTCGATACGCTGGCGAATCTGGTGCAGGCGGTTCAGGACAAGCACACGGTGGAATTGTCGGCCAGTGGCGGCCTCCGGCGAATGCGCGACCCGCTTCGCAACGCCTTCCCCGCAGGCGACTTCGAAGAACTGTCCGAGACACGCATGCGGGTGCATACCGACCGACCGCTCCCTTTGGCCCCGCTCATCCGCCTGCTGGAGGAGCATGAAATCCAAGTAACCGAGGCACGCTTGATCCGCCCATCGCTGGAAGATGTCTTCTTGGAAATCACCGGTTTGGAATTGGCACGCATGAAAAACGACGACAATCGCCCTGAAACCAAGTCAATGTGAGGGTGAAGTGACGAGGAGATGTTGGAAATGAACGGCTGCATCGCCTACTGGGGCATCCTTCGCAAGGACATGCGCAGCTACTACCTGAAGCCGCCCAACATCAGCTGGGGCCTGATCTTTCCGCTTGCCTGGACGCTGATGTTCTTCATTCGTTCGGAAACCGCTGTCGATATTCGCAGCCTGTTGCCCGGGGTGATGGCACTGTCGATCCTGTTCGGCACCACCAGCATGTTGGCGGTGACCGTGACCTTCGAAAAGCGGGGCCGGTCCTTCGAGCGGCTATTGTTGGCCCCGATTTCGCTGGAACTGCTGATGTGGGCCAAAACGTCGGGAGCGGTCTTTTTCGGGGCCGTGAATGCCTTTGTTCCGGTGGTCATGGCCGCATTTTTGGCCGATCTGAGCGGTGTGATCTGGTGGCAGTTGATCGTGGCCGTCACCTTGGTTGCCATCAGTTCCACGTTTTTGGGGCTGCTGATTGCGGTGTGTGTCAAAGAGGTGTTCGAGGCGCAAACTTTTTCCAACTTCTTCCGGTTCCCGATGGTCTTTTTGTGCGGGCTGTTCTTTCCCATCGATCAGTTGCCTGGTCCGCTCCAACCACTGGCCTACCTCTTACCGCTGACCTATGGGGCCGATCTTTTGCACGAGGCGGTTCAGTCCACTGGGCGTTTGCCCGTCGCCGTGAATCTGGCGGCCCTGGTCGGATTCTGCTTGCTGCTTTTTCTGGTCAGCTTGCACCGCATCCGTCAGAAGTGGATCCGGTGAATTGACAAGCCTCGGATTGCAAATGCTGGGTTAAGCTGCTTTTGACGTTGGAATCGGCACCTGGTAGAGCAGGGCGTTGCCTTGCTTTCCCACCGGTTGGGCCGCGCGCATGCAGCGCAGGCAGTAGGCGATACGCTGGGCGAACCAGCGGGGGATTTGCAGGCGGTCGGCGAGTTGCCCGGTGTGGAACGGCTGGGGCAGTTCGTCGGGCAGCAGGGCCAGCAGATCGCTGGCGCGGTGGAAGCGGTGGATCTCGCGGATTTCCAACAGAAGTTGATCTTTCACCACGTGATCCCGGGGACGTCGGCGGCGGCGGCGGCCGTGGCCGGGGTAGCGCCATTCTTCGATATCGACCAGGGGCACATCGATCCGCAGGTTGGGGTGGGGGAAGACACGGGTGAAGTAGACCAATTCGTGGAACAGTTCGAGCAAGTTGCCTTGCTTCGGACTCCAGCGTCGGCCCACCACCGGCCCGTCCGAACTGGCCTGACGGACGATTCGTTTCCGCACCACGATGGGTTTAACCACCAGCACCTGGTGGTGTGCCAGCAGGTGGCCCACTTTATCGCGAATCGCAGCCAACGGGCCGTGCTGGATTTCGACCAGTTCGTCGTCGGCCACGACGTCGATACGGAACCCGTCCAAGCGCATTTCCAGTTGCGCCTGGCCCACGGCATAGTGTTCTTTCAGCTGGCGATGGAGCGAGGTTTCCATCCAATGGCGACCTACGATGGGGAGGGTTTCCAGTAACTCCCCGAAGTGTGGCATGTTGCGCGGATGGTGGCAAGAGCAACCGGGGCCGCCGATTTCGGCTTCAGCGGCGGCGGAGAGCTCGTTCGATATCGCGCCGCTGATCTTCTTTGCGCAATTTCTCCCGTTTATCATGCAATTTCCGGCCACGGCACAGTCCGATCAGGATTTTGGCGACGCCCCGTGAGTTGAAATACAGCTTCAAAGGTACAAGAGTCAGCCCTTTTTCGTGGGCCTGACTGGCGAATTTGCGAATCTGCTGGCGATGGAGCAGCAGTTTTCGAGGGCGTTTCGGTTCGTGGTTCCAGAGGGTGGCCTGGGGATACTCCGCGATATCACAGCCGACCAGCCAAGCATCGCCATCTCGCAGGCGAGCGTAGGCTTCCGCCAACGAGACCTTGCCCGCCCGCAGGCTCTTCACTTCGCTGCCGACCAGCACGATCCCGCATTCCAACGAATCCAGCACCTCGAAGCGGTGTCGGGCTTTGCGATTCTCGGCCACCACCCGGATGCCGCTGTCCGCCGCTTTGGCCTGTTGCTTTTTAGTACGTTTGGCCATATTTCATTGCACGCACGAGTGTTTTTTTCGGGACATCGTTTCAGTCTAGCGGATGATTCCAGATTTCGCAGGGGGTAGGGGCGGAAGTCCGCTTGCAAAAACTTTGCGTAACGTTACATTGGGTGCTTCGACGTGTTTGGAAGTATCAATATTGGTGTATGTGGTAACCGCCGCAGTCGGCTTCCACGGCCGGTTTCGGCTTGTTGTAGGAGATTTCGGCGCGACGACGTTGTACGTGGGCGAGGAATGCCAGGCCAAAGGAAACACGATAGCACATGACGATCACCAAAGAGCGGAAGCAGGAAGTAATCCAAGAGTTCAAGTCGGGCGAGCACGACACCGGATCGCCGGAGGTGCAGATTGCCATCCTGACCACGCGGATTAACAACCTGACGGAGCACATGCGAACCCATACGAAGGATTTCGCGACGCGGCGCGGTTTATTGGCGCTGGTCAGCCGCCGGCGACGGTTGCTGGACTACCTGCGCGATGTGGATCCGCAGCGTTATCTGCGAATCATTGGTCGTTTGGGGATTCGGAAATAGGGGTCCGGTTCTCCTGCCCCTGTCTGTTTGCTATCGCTGGACCGTCACCTTGTGGGGGTGATCGGTTTCTGTGACGTTGCGCCCTCGATTTTTCGCCCCGGGGGCGAGCGCCCCGATGTTTGTTGCAAGTTCCGGCTTGCGCGTGTGCTCTCGTCGCGCGGAGGAATCGACCACATCTAGCAGGTAGGGAAAAAGCCAGTGAAAGTACGTGTTGAAAAACAGTTTGGGAATCAGACGTTTGTGTTGGAGACCGGCCAGCTTGCTCGTCAGGCGAGTGGTGCGGTGGCTTGTCAGTTTGGGGATACGCTGGTCTTGAATGCGGTGACGGCGGGGCCGCCGCGAGTGGGGATCGATTTTTTCCCCTTGATGTGTGATTATCGGGAGCGAACGGGGGCCGCAGGCCGGTTTCCCGGAGGTTTCATCAAGCGGGAGGGTCGGCCCACATTAAAGGAGACGTTGACCTCGCGGTTGATTGATCGGCCGATTCGTCCGTTGTTTCCCGAGGGGTACAACGACGAAGTGCAATGCCAGTCGATTGTCTTTTCCAGCGATCGCCAGAATGACAGTGACGTGCTGGCGATGAACGGCGTAGCGGCTGCGCTGCTGTTGTCGCCCTTGCCGTTTCAGGGCCCGGTCGGCGCCGTACGGGTAGGACGCATTGACGGCCAGTGGGTGGCCTTCCCCACCCAGGACCAGTTGGAGGAAAGCGACTTGGACTTGGTCGTCTCGGGCACGGAGACCGCGGTCACCATGATCGAAGGATTTGCCCGGGAAATGCCCGAAGCCGAGATGGTGGATGCCATCTTGTTTGCCCAGGGGGTCATCAAGGACCTCTGTGGTCTGCAGCGTGAGTTGATGGCGAAGGTGAACCCGGAGAAAGAGCCTTTCGAACCCCCTCCTCCGGATGGTATTTATGACCAGCTGAAGACGCGGTATTTCGACGAATTGCGGGCCGCCAAGCAGGTGGAGGGCAAACAGGCGCGGGCTGCCGCCGTAAGTGCCCTGAAGGAACGGGTGGTGGCGGAATTGATTCCGGATCCTCAAGCCGAAGACGCCCTCCAGCTGGCGGCCGTGAAGAAGGCCTTGCATGACTTGGAGGGGCGGGTCGTCCGCGATTTGATCCTGGCCGGAACCCGGGCCGACGGGCGCGACGGCCGGACCTTGAGGCAGATCGATTGTGAAGTCGATCTGCTGCCCCGTACGCATGGCTCGGCATTGTTCCAGCGGGGGGAGACTCAGGCCATGATCACGGTCACGTTGGGGACCGTGCGCGACGAGCAGCGAGTCGAGGGGCTGGTCGAGGAGTATTCGAAGAAGTTCATGCTGGATTACAATTTCCCCTCGTTTTCGGTGGGTGAGTGCCGACCGATCCGAGGTCCCGGCCGTCGCGAGATGGGCCACGGCGCCTTGGCAGAGCGGAGTGTCAAGCCGGTGCTTCCCGAACCGGATCAGTTTCCCTATACGATCCGAGTGGTCGCGGACATCTTGGAATCGAATGGTTCGTCGTCCATGGCGTCGGTGTGCGGGGCCACTCTGGGATTGATGGCGGCCGGGGTGCCGATTTCGAACCCGGTGGCCGGCATTTCGGTCGGATTGGTCAAAGAAGGCGACGACCAATGGACGCTGCTGACCGACATTTTGGGGCAGGAGGACCATTTTGGCGATATGGATTTCAAGATCGCGGGGACGCAGAATGGGATCACCGGCATCCAGTTGGATTTGAAGATCGACGGGATCAGCGAGGACATCATCCGGCAGGCGATGTCGCAATCTCGGGAAGCTCGCATTGAGATCCTTCGCCGAATGTTGACCACGATCCCGCGGCCCCGCAAGGATCTGTCGGCCTATGCTCCGCGTCTCTTGCGGACGAAGATCGATCCGGACAAGATCGGCGCGCTGATCGGCCCCGGGGGCAAGAACATCCGCATGATCCAGGAGACGACCAGTACGGTCATCGAGGTGGACGACGACGGGACGGTGACCGTGGCCAGTGCGGATGAAGAGCGGGCTCGAGCCGCAATGGCTCACATCGAAGCCTGCACGGCTACGGTGCAGGTGGGTCGGATCTATGACGGCCGTGTGACCAGCGTCAAGGATTTCGGGGCGTTCATCGAGATTCTGCCGGGCCGCGATGGTTTGTGCCACATCAGCGAATTGTCCGAAGGGTTCATCAGCCGCGTGTCGGATGTTTGCGGTGTGGGCGATGAGGTCAAGGTGCTGGTGATCGGCATTGACGAGCATGACCGGGTCAAACTCAGCCGGCGCCGGGCCTTGGAGGAATTGGGCCTGGAAGATGACTTGGTTCCGTCGGGAGCTGAGGGCGAAGAGTCCGGTCGTAACCGGGATCGGGATCGTTCTCGCCGCAGTGGCGGTGGCGGTGGCGGTGGCGGACGTTCACGCCGCTGAGTCGGCTCCTCCTTCGTTAACGTCCTCATGCGAGGGCACTCCATTGCCCCCAAGCAGGCATTTTAATTGTCTCGCTTGGGGGTTTTTCGTTGCGGTTGGCACGCCGTGGGCATTTGTGGCAAGTCTTAGGCGGAAGAATTGTGGCTGAGTCGAAGCGAATCGATCCGTCGGTTGGGCATTCCTGCCCGACGGACGCGTGATCCTCCACAAGAACGTCCCCTTTGATCACGAATCTCTCACTACGAATCCATCCTGGGGATCGTCGGGCAGGAATGCCGAACCTTCGGAGAGCTGCTTCAAACAACTTCCGGGCTTGGTGGCCTATTCAGTTGTGATTTGCCACACTAGAGCAAGGTCTTGGCGAGTATGCCGATTGAACGATTGGCTAGTGAGTTCTTCGGATTGGGGTCCATCTGCAGCCCGTAGCTGCGTGGTCTATTTCGATCAAGGAGCGCAAAGATGAGGATTTCAGTAGCGCGCCCGTGGAATTCGCCACGGCGCTGGACGCGTCGGGCGGTGCTCGGTGCCGCGTGTGCGGGAGGGGCCCTGGTGCTGAAGTCGCGCCAAGTGCGTTCCTACGCGGCCAGCGAGCAGTTGCAGATCGGAGTGGTGGGTGTCGGGGGGCGGGGCGCCGGCTTCATCGCTCCCGAGGGTTGGTCGTCGGTGCGGCAGCAGATCGGCGGACGGATCGCGGCCCTCTGCGATGTCAATCGCCAGCGGGCAGGTGACGCGTTCGAACGTTATCCGGACGTTCCGGCTTACGAGGATTTCCGCGAGATGATCGACCAGATGGGTTCGCGTCTGGACGGCCTGATCGTCAGCACGCCGGACCACACGCACGCCGCGCCCTCGGCCAGCGGTTTGCGAGCTGGCTTACACGTGTTTTGTGAGAAAGGTCTGACGCGGACGATCCAGGAGGCGCGGGTGTTGGCGGAGCTGACCGCGGCCAACGGATGCTCCACCCAGATGGGCAACCAGGCAGGCTACAACGAGCGGGTTGTGGAGCATGTATGGGCGGAGACGATTGGCGAGTTGCAGACGGTGTGGATGTGGGGTGGTGGCGGCGCCGGCCCGCGGCCCCGGCCGTCCAACGGCCACTCGGTTCCCCCCTCGTTGAACTGGGACCTCTGGTTGGGCCCGGCCGCGGATCGGCCGTATCATCCCGCCTGGATGCGTTGGCAGACGTGGCGCGATTTTGCCTCCGGCCACCCCGGCATGTGGGGTTCGCATCTTTGGGCCACCCTCTTCAAGGCGCTGAAGCTGGAGACGCTTTGGCCCATCGATCAACAGCCGCCGGCCGCCGGTTCTCAGACGATCCAGGTCACCGCGGAATGCTCGGAGGTTCCCGAGGCGACATTTCCCCGCTGGCGGGTTGTCCATTGGGACATCCCGGCCCGGATGGGGATGCCTCCGATCCGCGTCACCTGGTTCGGTGGTGGCGGCGAGGCGGAACGACGGCGGCGCTCGGCGATCGCCGAGCTATTGCGAGAGCATCCGCAATGGGCGGCAGCGGATGATGAACGGTGGAGCAGTTGGACGGGCAACTTATGGATCGGTACGGACGGGCTGATGTACACGTTCGGGCATGGCTGTTCCGTGGTGCAGATGCTGCCGGAAGCGGAGTTTCGGGGCGTGGGGTCGGCGCCGCAGGTTCTCCCGCGGCCGTTGCCAGGTAAGTTCTTACGCGGATGGGCGCAAGGCATGACCAACGGCCCCCGCCCGGTGGGTTGTTTTAACCAGTTCAGTGGGCCTTTTACTGAGTGGTGCCTGCTGGCCAATGTCGCGGCGCGATTTCCTGGCGAGCGTCTGGAGTTCGATCCGGTCGGTTGCCGGATTGTCAATCACGACCAGGCAGACCAAGAGATCCGCCCTCCCTACCGCAACGGTTGGACACTCTAAATCGGCGAGGTTCCCGGTATGCCGTTCGAGCTGGATCCCCAGGAGCTTCATTCATTCCCGGATCGGTTGTTTCGCCGGGAGTTGCAGGTTCCCGCCAATTTGCGAGAACTGATCGAAGACCTGGACCGGGAATTGGCGGCCCGGTTGGATTTCGACCGGGTTCAATTGTTGAAGCGGGAACACATCTTCGAGGACTGGCGGCATTTCGAACGCGATCTGCCGTTCTTGATCCCCTATCGCAGGCATCCCCGGCGACAGCTGATGTTGTGCTTGCTGCTGGAACATCAGAGTCAGGCGGATCGTGCGATGCCGCTACGGATGCTGGTCAATGGCAGCATGTTTTGGGAGAATGAATGGAAGGCTTGGGCGGCGGGCCGACGGAAGGCTGGTCCCCTGAAATTGACTCCCATCGTACCCATTGTGTTCCACACGGGCCTGACACGTTGGCGCCATCCGCGCACGTTGGCCGAACTGGTCCGTGGTCCGGAAGAACTGCGGCAGATGGCGCCGCAGTGGCCGATTCGCTTTTGGGACCTTGCGGAGCATCGTACGGACGAGTTATTGGCGGCGTCCAGTCCTTGGCTGAACGCGTTGGCGGTGGTCCGTGCGACCCAAGACCAATCCGCTCGATTTCGGGAGGTGTTTGCGGCGGTTGTGAAGCGACTGGCGGCTTTGGCCGAACGAGAGCGGATGCGTTGGCGCGATTTGATGTGGATGCTGATTTCCTGGGCGCTTCGCCGCCGACCCTATCAGGAGCGTCAGGGACTGGTAGAAATTGCCTTGGAATATCAACCTGATCCGACCAGTCAGGAGGAGGTACAAAGCATGAGCACGGCATTGGGACAGACCTTGGAAGAGTGGGCGAAACAGCAAGGGATTG
>SLEY01000495.1 GCA_007124535.1 Planctomycetaceae bacterium | reverse complement strand
GTCATGCCCTCCGGCAGCAGGGTGGCCGTCGAATAGGCGGCCACACCCAGCGCCGCGGTGGCCAGAATCGATCCCAAGTACGACTCGAACAGATCGGCTCCCATGCCGGCCACGTCGCCCACATTGTCGCCCACGTTGTCCGCGATCGTCGCCGGGTTCCGCGGGTCGTCTTCCGGAATCCCCTGCTCGACCTTGCCCACCAAGTCCGCCCCGACATCCGCGGCCTTGGTGAAAATGCCACCACCGACACGGGCAAACAACGCCTGGGCGCTGGCCCCCATGCCAAAGCTCAACATCGTCACGGCGATTTGAACCAGCGTGGGCTCATAGCCCGGATTGACCACCGGCACGATCCACCGCAGCACGGCGAACCACGAAGTGATGTACAACAGGCCCAAGCCGACCACGGCCAGCCCCATCACGGCCCCCGAGCGGAAAGCGACTTGCAGACCGGCGTTCAGGGACTGCATGGCACTGGCTGCCGTCCGATTACTGGCCCAAGTGGCCGTTTTCATGCCGAACCAGCCGGCCAGCGCCGAAAAGAAACCGCCCGTGATGAAGGCGAACGGCACCCAACGGCTCTGGACCTCCAAGTAAGCGGCTCCGCCCAGCAGCAACGCGATGACGACAAAGAAAATGGTCACCACCTTGTACTGCTGCCACAAATAGGCGTTGGCCCCTTCCCGCACGTGACCCGCGATCTCCTTCATCAGGTCCGTGCCCTCGTCGGCTGACATCATGGTCTTGAAAAACAGGTAGGCCTGGACCAAGGCCCCGATCGAGGCGACAAAGGCCAGCAGCCAAATGAAAAAGAACCCCAAGTCTCCCGTGCCGCCGCCCGCGGCGTCTTGCGCCGATGCCAGGGGGCCGAAGCCTAAAATCAGCAGGAGAGCCATCGCGGGGGCGAGTACGCCACGCCCACCGTTTGCAAACATTCGCTTTACCATTTTTCTTTGTGTCCTCGTTTCTACGGGTCGAAGCGAAACCGAACAGACGCCGCGGTTCCCTGGATACACCCCAACGTGCACCAAAACCGAGCCGCCTGAAAGCGGGAAAATGCCCTTACCAGGTGGGAGCGGCAGCGGCGGGGCGCAAAAACCTTCCTGATGGCGGCTCCCCAAGTCTGCCGAACTCCGGCGCGGCGACAAGGCGGCCCCCCGCGATACGAAGCCGCCGAGTTTATCGGAAATCGCGGAACAACGCAACCGGATCGGATGGGAAGCCCCCGCCATTCTTGCCCGCCAACTCCGGCACCCGTCGCATTGTGCGCCAAGTCTGCTATCCTAAACGACCACCGCGAAAACGCCGATTCGCAAAACCCGTGAGAACGCGATTCCCCTAGCCCCGTGTTCCCAACTCCCCCATTACCTCTTGCGATTTCCCTGAGAAACCCCCATGAATGCAGAACGACCATCGCCCTTTTGGATGGGATTCGACCTCGGTGGCACCAAGATGCTGGCGAAAGTCTACGACGCCCAGTTCCAAGAAATCGGTCGCGAACGAAAACGAACCCAGGGACATCTGGACGCCGAAAGCGGTCTGCAGCGGATCAAGAAGACCGTTCGGGGGGCCCTGGCCAACGCCGGAATCGCTGACTCCGACTTGGGAGGAATCGGCGTCGGCTTCCCGGGACCCATGAACTTGGAACAAGGCAGCCTCCTGGAAGCCGTCAATGTGGGTTGGAAAGATATCCGGCTGCAAAAAGTCTTGGCGGAAACCTTCGCTTGCAACGTGGTCGTGGCCAATGATGTGGATCTGGGGGTGTACGGCGAGTACCGCTTCGGCGCCGCCCGAGGGGCCCGCTGCGCAATCGGCGTCTTTCCGGGAACCGGCATCGGAGGGGGATGCGTCTACGAAGGACAAATCCTGCGAGGAAAACAGAGTTCCTGCATGGAAATCGGACACATCCAAATCAACGAACATGGCAGATTGTGTGGCTGCGGACACTTCGGCTGTTTGGAAACCGAAGCCAGCCGCCTGGCGATCTCGGCCGAAGCGGCCAAAGCCGCCTATCGCGGCGAAGCTCCTCATCTGCGAGATGCCGTCGGAACCGACTTGCAGGAGATCCGTAGCGGCGCTTTGGCGAAAGCCATCCAGAAGGGCGATACGGTCATCGAACAGATCGTGCGTCGCGCGGCCGAAAAAATCGGCCGTGCAACCGGCAATCTGGTTACCATCCTTTGCCCCGATGTGATCGTCTTGGGCGGCGGACTGATCGAAGCGATGCCCGATCTCTTCGTCAACGTGGTACAGGACCAAGCTCGTGCGACCGCGATGGGACCGTTCCGGGACACGTTCCAGGTCTTCCCCGCAGAACTGGGCGACGATGCCGGCGTCCTGGGCGCCGCCGCCTGGGCCGCCAATTGCTTCGCCCACTCGAACAAAGTAAATCAAATCCGTCCGTAGATTGAACTTTCCTGCCCGACGATCCCCAGAATGGCCCGAATCCTTTGCTCGGAGTGAGGATCGATGCAGAACAAGACTGGGATTAAGCGCTTTGGTGACGACAAGCCGTATGACTCGAATGCGACCGTCGCTTCTTCGCAGATCCTGACCAACGGTCATCTCTAACGGACCCTGCACTTCAATGTAGGTGGTGTTCCACCTAAAGGCGTGCCACTCCTTTCCAGTTGGACTTGACGCGGTCACGCGTTCTCCAGTACGGTCTCCACCCCTTTTGTGTCGTGTTCGGGTTTCTTGGAGCCGAGGACCCCGGGGTGAAAATTGCCGGTGGAGGACATCCCTTGCTGCGTCGCTCGCCGACCAGGACCGTGGCCCTGGTGGCCATCCTGCTGGTCTCGTTTGGCGGCTGCGCTTCGTCCTACCTTTCGGTGCGTCGCGTCCCCCAGAACCCACTGGCCGGCCCGCTGCAACTGGTTTCGCGAGGCGGGGCCCAGCCGACGGAGCGCACCACGGACCTGCTCCGCCGTTACGATCTGGGCGACCTTCAGCGGCGCGAGCCGGACGCAGCGCTCGAGCAGTTGCTGTACGAGTTGCAGGCCGAGCCCAGCCTGGAAAAGACGTACGCGTATGCAGAGCTGTCCTATGTGCTGGGAAAGCGGCAGGAGGCTCGGGGACGGCAAGCCGAGGCCCTGAAGCGGTTCAGCGCGGCGGTGGCCCATTCGTATATCTATCTGTTTTCGCCGCAATTGGACCATTTCCGCAACGCCTTTGATCCCCAATTTCGCTTGGCCTGCGACTTGTACAACGCCGCGTTGGAGGACATGTTGCGAATCATTCGCCAGCAGGGACGCCTGCAGCCGGGCGAGACGTACGAGTTCGAATGCGATGAGCGGCGATTCCAAGTGCGGATCGTTTCCCAAGGCCGCTTGCAGAACGAACAGTTCGAACGTTTCGAATTCGTATCCGATTTCGAGGTGCGGGGCCTGTCCAACCGCCACGTCTCCTATGGGCTGGGGGTGCCTCTGATCGGCGTGCGCCGGGAGCAGGGACGAGAGGACCCGGGCAGCGGCTACTATCCGGCCGGGATGAGTTTTCCGGTGACCGCCGTGCTGCGCGCGGTCGAATCCACGGGCACCGATGCCGAACCACGCGTGACGGTCCGTTGTGTGCTGGAGTTGTACGATCCGCTGGCCACGGATGCGGTCGATTTCGCCGGCCGTTGGGTCCCCCTGGAAACCGACCTGACGACGCCCCTGGGCTACTACCTGGATAGCCCCCATTTTCGCAGCACCCCGAGCGCGACTTGGGGCCTGCTGGATCCGAATCGCACCAGCCGGTATCGCGGGTTGTACATGCTGGAGGCGTTCGATCCGCACAAGATCCCGGTGCTGATGGTCCACGGGTTGTGGTCCAGTCCGGAGACGTGGACCGAGATGATCAACGATCTTCGCAGCCTGCCGGAGATTCGAAACCGCTATCAATTCTGGACCTATCTCTACCCCACCGGCCAGCCCTTTTGGGTCAGTTCGGCTCAGCTCCGGCGGGATTTGGCCGAGGTTCGGGCGGCGATCGATCCGGACCATCACTGGCCGACCCTGGATCAAATGGTGCTGATCGGGCACAGCATGGGCGGTCTGGTCTCGCGCATGCAGACCGTGGACAGCCGTGACGATTTCTGGCGAGTGCTCAGCGACCAGCCGTTCGATGCTTTGCAAGCGGACACGGAGACGCGGGAGCGGCTGGCGAGCTTGGTTTTCTTCCGGCCCAACCCCTCAATCCGCCGTGTGATCACGCTGGGAACGCCTCACCGGGGCAGCACGTATGCCAACGACTACACCCGCTGGCTGGGGCGAAAACTGATCACCCTGCCCACGACGTTGGTCCAGACCCGGACCCAATTGGCTCGCGACAATCCGGGGCTGTTCCAGAACACGGAGATGCTGACGATTTCGACCAGCATCGATTCGCTGGCCCCCGACTCGCCGGTCCTGCCCGTTTTGTTGCAGTCTCAGGCGGCGCCCTGGGTACGGTACCACAACATCGTCGGGGTGCTTTCCGACCGGAACTTCTTGAGTCGTTTTTCGGAAGCGGGCGACGGGGTGGTGTCGTTCGAGAGCGCGCGCTTGGACGAAGCCGATTCGGAGATCGTGGTGGACGCGGATCACAGCCGGGTCCACCAGCATCCGCGCAGCATCCTGGAGGTGCGGCGGATCCTGCTGGAACACACCCGCGAGGTCGAGCAGGCAGCGGCACGCCGGACCGCAACGGCTGCCGCGTCGGCCACCGATTCCAGGCTGCCTGTCCGCCAGTTCCCCCGGCCGGACCCCGACGTCGTGCGTTCCCAACTCCCGCCGGTGCCCACCGTGACCGAACCCTCCGGCCTGCCCATCGACGACGAATGAATTACCAAGCATCGGGGGGCAAGAATACCCAACCTACGATTGCGGGGGTGCAGGCGGGAGATTGCTCTCGGTAGGGGAAAACTGGAACAGCTGGACCTGTTCGCGTTCTGCGGGGAAATAGCGGTCACGAGCCTTTTCGAGCAAGTGGATTTGCCATGGTTCGGCCGTGACCGGGACGGCTCCGTGGCGTTGGAACAGTTGTTTCGCTCGCCCGGCCGCTGTCACCGCAACCACGATCCGATCCCCCTGTTGCCGGAACCGGCTGAGCGCTTCCGACAGCAGCAATTGGCCATGCTGCGAATCATGATGGTTTTCACCGATCACGAATCCGCCGATCAGGATGGCCTGATCGACTCCCGGAATGGGTGTCGTGTGCAGTTTTCCGACCAGAATTTCGCGATGGGTCAGGACCAATGTGCGGGGCAGCAATTGTTGCAGTTCCGCCCGGCTCAACGGCCGGACATACGGGGTACCTCGTGGGGTCGTGTACCGTTGGGATTCGGAGTGCAACCGTTCGATTTCCCTTAAATCCTCCGCGCTCGCATAGTCCACATGGTGGCTCTGCTGGCGTTCGACCATGGTCCCCACACCGGTGCGGGTAAGGATCTCATCCAGAAGTCGTGTGTAAGAGACCAAATGGACTTGGGGAACATTCCCGGCGACAGCCCGGATGCTGGCGTGGACGGCGGGGATCCAACGATCGGCCAGAACGAAGTGGCCTTGGGCATCCCGCCGTTGCAGCAGGCAGAGCAATTGTTCCAGGTCGGCGAAGCTCAACGGATGTATACTTCCCTTAGGCCCTGGTGCGAATAGCCCATCGGAATGACTTAGGAACACGAGTTTGCGCGCTCGCAATTCCACGGCCAGATCGGCGGCCAGCGAGACGGAGGGCACGTGCAGGAAGTGATCTCGATCATCCAGACCGCCGAAGCCGAGGAGAGCCAAGCGTCCGCGGTCCAGCACCTTTTGTATGGGTTCCAGGCGGAACCTGGTGGCGATACCGGTGCCTTCGTGGCCGATTCGGCGTTCGGCCCGCACCACCGATTCCGGGAGCAGGTCCAGGTGGATTCCGAGGGATTTGCCGAGTCGAACCAGCGTGGCGGCGATCTTCGCGCGTTTTTCGCGCAGCCGGGGCAGCGCATTTTGGGGGACGGCCATGCGATTCGTGGCCGGATGCCTGCGGGCTCCGAATCGTTCCTGGAGTTCCCGTTCAAAGGCGGCGGGCTTGCCGAACACCAGCACGACCCGGATGGCGTGCTGGAGCAGGTCGCGGATTCCGCGCAACACGGCCAGGGTGGTCTGCGTGTCCTCGACCGCCTCCGCCTCGGCCTGGATGACGAAGGTTTCTCGTTCGAACTGGGAATAGTATCGGTTAGAAATCACGCTGGCCATTATGAGGTCCGTTGCCCGACTCGCCAAGGCCGAGAAAAAGGGTTTCCGGCCCTGTCCGGAACGAGCCCCCGGTTGCAAATTGCGCTGCTAACACTACAATCTCTACGAATATGCTGGGTTTTGCGTTCTCTGTGCAGCACGACGAGCGTTCGAACCCTCACGTTCGGGGTGATCCGTCTCGGCCAGGTCCCGCCTGAGCCCGTTCCCGCTTGCCGAGTCGTGTGTGAAGTATCCCGGAACAGGGATCGTACGAGTCGCCGCAACGATGACGTGACAATCGATGAGGATTCTGCGTGATGATGTTGTTTTTTGGGGTTGCGGCTGTGGTCGCCGCGGTGCCTTTGATCGCTGTGATCTCGTTATGGATCGTATACGCGCCCGTGGTCGCCAAACGGCTGGCGGAGATGCCTTGGTTCCCCAGCCGTCGGAACGGGGTGACGCCGGATGATTATCCGGAAGGGATCTTTGAATCGGAACCGGTCTGGTTGGAAACGGAGGACGGGGTTCGTTTGGCGGCCACGTATCTCCCCACCACGGCGACACGTTGCCGAGGCATTGTCATTTTTTGCCACGAGGTGCGGGGGTCCCGTTGGTCCGCATTGGCGTTCACCGGCGGGCTCCGGGACGCCGGATTTGATGTGTTGACCTTCGACTTCCGCGGTCACGGCCAGAGCCTCATGCCCTCGGAGGTTCATCCGACGCCCTGGGCGACCGATCGCGAAGTGCTGGACATCCGGGCCGCAGTTGACTGGTGCTCCCGCCAAGAGTTGGCAGGCGCTTCGAATATCGTATTGTTCGGCTTGAGTCGCGGGGCTTCGGCGGCGTTTAATGTGGCGGCGGCGGATCCCCGAGTGCGCTCGGCAATTCTGGACAGCATGGTAGCCACCGAGGCGGTCCAACTGTATTTGCTCAAGCGATTCATGCACCTGCATGTTCCCGCTTATTTTCATCTGTACAAACTGCCGGACTGGCTGTTGGCACTGTGCGTCTTCTGGGCCAATCGGATCAACAAGCAGAAGTATGGCCGGTCGTTCGTGCCCATGACCCGCGCGGCTCCCGGCATGCGGAAACCCACCCTGATCATTCATGGCGGCCGTGACGTGTTCGCTCCGCTCGAAACCGTGTGTCAGTTGAGAAAAGAAATGGGCGTTCGCCCCCGTAGGTGGGTGATTTCTCAGGCCAAACATAATGAGACGGTGTATGAGGCGGGGGAGCAATATCGGCAACGGGTGGCACGGTTCCTGTTGCGGCACGCTCAAGCAGGTCAGGAATTGCCTTCCCCGGACGTCGAACCGGTGGCTCGCGAGTTGGCGCCAGCCACGGCCGGGCAGTAAGGCAACCCGCAGGAAATAATCTACCCGCCGCGATGTGGCCGGTCCCGCGATGTGGCCGGTCTCTGACCGAGCCACTCGGCCGACCGAAGGTCTCCCCTATCGCGGGAGACCTTCGGTCGGCCGTTGCCGTTTCGGCGGGGTCGGAGACCCTCGCCGAGCGCGTCGGAGACCCTCGCCGAGCGCGGGGCGGTTTTCGTTTAACTCACACGTACGTAAAAATCCTGGAGAAAACCGAAAGGCCCCGCGATGGCTGCCCGCTTGTTCCCCTTACCCCTGACACCCTTCGAACGGCATATGCTGGATGATGATGTTCCGGGGTACCCGATGACGTGCCTGATGCAACTGGGTTTTCAGGGAAGCCTGGATCGGCATGTTTTCTGCGAGGTCTTTTCCGAGGTGTTGGCAAATCACCCGTTGCTGCAGGCTCGCATCTCCGGCGCGGAATCTCGCCGGCCGCAGTGGGTTTCGGACTCCGGCGATGCGAACTGCCTGTGCTGGCGAGAGGACGGGGGATCCGCGTCCTCGGAAATCGTGGCGGGCATGGACCCGACCCGAGAACCCGGTTTCCGCTTGGTCGTCGACCGGAACGGGGAGACGACGATGATGAGCATGATCTTTCATCATGCCTGCTGTGACGGGGTCGGGGCTGCCCGTTTTCTGGAAGATCTGTTGACCGCTTATCATTCACGAATCGTGGGAACTCCGGCGGGGGCCGGGGTTCCGCCCGTGGAGCCAGCCCGCTTGCGGCGGCGGGGCAGTTACCCTCGGATGGGCTGGCTCCCCATCCGTGTGGCCCAGGAAATCCGGACGTTCATCAAAGAGGGCCATCACTGGTTGTGTCATCGCGTCACGCCCCTGGGCCATCCGCATCCGCCTCCGCCCGCCGAGATTGCCGGCGACGATTCCTTGCTGGACTTTCCCACCCACATGTTTTCAGAGACGGAATCCAACGACCTGCTGGCCCTGGCTCGGCAACGCGGCGTGACGCTGAACGATCTTCTGCTGACGGCCCTGTTCCTGACCCTGGAGCATTGGAATGCTCAGCATGCGCCGGACGTGGTCACGCCGTGGTTGCGGATCGCAGTCCCCCAGAATCTGCGTGAACAGGACGATCACCAGATGCCGGCCGCCAACAAAGTGACCATGTGTTTCCTGACGCGCACGCACGAAGCGTGCCGGAAGGCGCAGACGTTGCTGGCCGGCATTCGGCGGGAGATGACCTATGCCCGCCATTGGCTGCGGGGCAAGGGATTGTTGCGAGCGTTGTCACTGCTTCAGAGGATCCCCGGTTTGGAAGACAGCCTCTTGCGTGGCGAGCGTTCCCTCTGTACCGCTGTGCTGTCCAATATGGGAAATTTTGACCGCTGGTTCTGCAGTTCGCTGCCGCGCGAGGGCCGATTCCTCCGTTGCGGGGACCTGCGATTGCACCGCGTCACGGCCCTCTCGCCGGTGCGTCCGAAGACCCATGCGGCATTTTTCGTGGCCAGTTATGGGGGCCAACTGCAAATCAGTATGCGGCGGGATGCCCGCGTGTTCACGAAGGATCAGGCCCAGCAGTTGCTGGATCGGTTCCTGGAAGACATCCGGAGCCTGGCTGGCAAGCTGGGCGACCCCGTTTCGGGCACCCCCGTTTCGGGCAACGTTTGAACCGGGCGCCGCACATCGCCGCCGGCGGGTTTCGCTGTTGCTTCCAAGCCCGCATTGCGGCCGTGTCCACCGTGAGCCGGTCAGCCGAGCCCTTCCACCTGCCAACCCTCGCGGTAATCGCGGCGGAGGTAGGCGTTCGCCTCCGGGCGGTCGGTGAATTCCAAAGCCTCCGCATCCCAAAACAACTCCTCCTCCGGAAAGCGGTTGACCACGGTGCCCATCAGTACGCTTTCGGTCAACGGTCCGGAGTAGCTGAAGGGCGTGCTGGTCGCTCCACGGCCCAAACAGGCGTCGACAAACTCGTGATAGTGACTGACCCCTTCCTGACGCCCCACATCCCGGTAAAACGCCTCGACGGCGCCGCGATGTTCCTCGCGGGGAAGTACCTGGGGTTCTCCGATGTGCGGCAGGTACATGAAGGCTTTCTCGCCGACCAGCAGCGACCCGTTCCCGGCCAGTTCCTGCTCGTCGATCGGCCAGTCGGTGGTGTCGATCGGGCCGGTGTCGTACCAATAGTAGTCCAAGTCGCCGTCGGTGTACTCGGTGCCGGGGAAACGGTAGAGGACCTGGTTGTCCGGAGAAAAAAGTTCCTCGAAGGGCGGCGAGCGGTAGCTGAGTACCCACTTGGGTGCGGTCAACTTCAGGGCGGCAAACACCCCGTCCATCATGTGCCCCGCCATATCGCCATGGGCGCCACCGCCGAAATCCAACCACCGCCGCCACATCTGGGTGTGATACAGTTCCGGGTAATACGGGCGTTCCGGCGCCACGCCTAACCACAGGTCCCAATCCAGGTAGTCGGGCACGGGCACTTGGTCGTCGGGCCGTCGCTGCAGAGGCGGGTCGGTAAACGCGCCCGTATAGTAGAACCGGATCCGATCCCAGGAATGCGCTTGCTTGACTTTGCCGATCAGCCCGGACTGGATCATGGCCACCGCGGTGCGATAGACCGGGATGGAATGCGTTTGGACCCCCATCTGAGTTGCCAGTTCCGGGCGAGCCGCAGCTTCTTCTTCCAATCGGCGGGCTTCGTAGATGCTGTGCGTCAGGGGCTTCTGGCAGTAGACATGTTTGTCCAGTCGCATGGCGGTCAGGGCGACCGGGGCGTGCATGTGGTTGGGAATCGTGATGTTGACCGAATCGATGTGCTCGGCCTCTTCTTCCAGCAGGACCCGCCAGTCCCGATAAAGTCGAGCCTGAGGATGTCGTTGGGCGGCCTGCGCCAGGTAGCGCTCGTCCACGTCACAGAGGGCCACGATTTGGACATCCGGATGGTTGTCCAGGCTGCGGAGATCGACTTGGCCGCGCCGTCCGACGCCGATCGCGGCGTGGCGGAGTTTGCCCGAACTTGCCGCTCGGGCAGGGCGAGTGAGGATGGCGGGCGCGGCCGCTCCGGCCAGCGCGGTTTGCTGCAGGAATCGGCGACGGGTCTGCCGGAACGTCATGGTTGAATTCTCCCGAGTCAAGGGCGGATGGTTGGATGGAATCCTCGCGCGGCGGCAATCGGCTCGTCGAACGATCTGCGGAAAGCATTGCTTGCGTGCTCCGCCGAAAAACCAGTAGTTAAGCGGGTCATTGATTCAAAAGCGGTAGTCCCAGGCGAAGCGGGTCACCTCCGCGTCGGACAAGGCTTCGCGAAGTCGCTCGGCGCCCGCTTCGCTCATCGCCGTCTGCACGACCTGCACCTGCTGGAGCGAGTCGAGTTTGGCCAGGGAATCGACGGCTTCGTCGGTGATCCTTGTCGCCTCCAGATCGATCGCTTCCAATTGCGAAAGGTCGCTCAGATGCGCCAAACCCGCGTCGGTAATCCGGGTGTGGTTGACGTACAGTCGCTTCAACGAGCCGAGCGAACCGAGGGCTTCCAACGTCTGGTCGGTGATCCGCGTGTAGGCCAAGTTCAGTTCCTCCAATTTGGAAAAGCCGGCCAGATGCGGAGCGGCTTCGTCAGCCAACGCCGTTCCGCTGACGTCCAGCATCCATAACTCGGTACAATCGGCCAGATGCCGGAGCCCCGAACCGCGAATCGATGTGCCTTGCAACGTCAGTCGCCGCAGCCGGGTGGCCCCGGCCAGGTGTTCCAGCCCGGCGTCGGTCAGCTGGAAACAGCCCATCAGGTTCAAATCGTCCAGTTCCGTGAACTCGGAAAGGTGGGCCATTCCGGCATCCGTAATGCCGGCATCTTGCAGGGCCAGCGTCCGCATGTGGGTCAGTGCGGCCAGGTGGGCCAACCCGGCATCGGTTACGTTGTCGGACCGCAGTCGCAAGGCTCGCAACTCGGCCAGCGCCGCCAGATGGGACAGGCCGGCATCGGCGATTTCATTGCCGCGGATGTCCAGCAGGCGGAGGTCGTCCAGACCGGTTAGATGCACCAAGGCGTCGCAGCCGAGGCCATTATGCAGCAGCGAGAGGTACATCAGCCCGTCCATCCGGCCGATCGGCGCCAGCGTCTGGTCGTTCAGCGCCGGGATCCGGTGCAAGTACAGGTGCTGGACGTTGGCGAGTTGGGTCAATTGTTCCAGGCCGCCGGCCGTGATCGCCGCGTTTTCCAGCAAGAGGAAGTTCAATTCGTCCAGTTCGGCCAGCCGGTCCACGGTCGGGTCGCCGACCCGTTCGCCGAACAGTTCAACTCGCTGAAGGTGGGGCAAATCGGTCAACAAGAACAGATCATCATCGCCGATCTGGCGGCCTGGCAGCCGCAGTCGCGTGATCCGCCCTTCGCTGTCCGTGTCGAGCCGTCCGCCCAGCGTGCGGAAATGATTCGCGGCGGCCTGCATCTCCCGGGTGACTTCGAAGGGCGGCTCGGGATCCTCCTGCGGCGGCGGATCCGGATCCGCCGGCGGCGGAGGCTCAGGTGGAGACGGGGGCGCGGCCCCATTGCAACCCGCCCAGGCCAGCATACCGATCAGTACCGAACACCATACGAAACAACGCAACATCGAGTCATCTCCGTTCAAAAAACCCCGCCCCTGTTCGGCGCGGGTCTCTGACCCCGCCAATGTTCGGGGCGGGTCTCTGACCCCGCCGAAACCACCGACCGTAGGTCTCCCAGCCCAATTTCGTTAGCCTTCTTAAGCAGCCATATGCCGCGCCACCTTTTCAATCGCCCGGGCGGCCGCCAAAATGTAGTCCTCCGTCATCGCCTCGTGAATCGTGATCCGGATGCCGGTCTGCAGGATCGCTTCCGACTCCGGGCAACGCGTCTGCGAGTAATCCATGTCCGTCAATCCGAACTCGCGGACCGGCCAGCGGCCTGCGAAGAAGCCATGGTTCTGGAACACCGGCTCGCCGTACAGCGGAACCCCGATATAACCCGCCTGGGCGGCAACTCCTTCCGATCGCAGCGCACGGGCGAAATCGGCACGGCTGTAATTGAACGCGTCCGGATCGATCCGGAACATGTAGAACCAGTAGACGGCCCGATCCTCGGGCTCCACTTGGTGCGGCGTGATGCCCGGGATGGGGGCGATTTTTTCGGTCAGCAGATCTCCCAGTTTGGCTCGCGTCGCCGCGATCGACTCCAGCCGCGTCAACTGGGCCGCCGCCACCGCCGCCTGCGGTTCGCTCATCCGATAATTCGTGGCAAAGGCGTGAAAGCCGCCGCCTTCACGCAGACCACGGCCCGCACCCTTGTCCCCGAATCGCTGTAGCAACGGGCCGTAATCCTCGTGATTGGTAGCCACCATGCCCCCGTCGCCGCAGGTCACATGTTTCGAATTCTGCAATGAGAAGCAAGCGAAATGGCCCACCGTGCCGATCGGCTGACCGTGATAATGGGCGCCCCAGGCCTGGCAGCAATCCTCGATCAACACCAGATCGTGCCGGTCGGCCAGTTCCTTCAGACCCGCCATGTCGCACGGATTGCCCGTCAGATGCACCGGAATGATCGCCTTGGTCCGGGGCGTGATCTTCCGTTCCACATCGGCCACATCCAGGTTGTAGGTATGGGGCCCCAGATCGGCAAAGACGGGAACCGCCTGCTGGTACAGGACTCCGATCACGGTGCCGATATCGGTGATCGGCGAGGTGATCACTTCGTCGCCCAGTCCGATGCCGCAGGCGGCCACGGCGATATGGAGGGCCGCGGTGCCGGAAGAGCAATTATGGACGTATTTCAGCGGGCAGAACTCGCGAAATCGTTCGGTCAACCGTTCGGTCTGCGGGCCACGCCAGTAGAACAGGCTGTTCTGCCGCAGCAGGGCCTCCAGGTGTTCCCGTTCGGTGTCGCCCCAGCGGACGGGCAGCGAGGGCGTCCCGCCGGACACGGCAGGTGGCCCCCCACGAATCGCCAGTTCGTCCTCCGCGGCTCCGGCACGACCGCCGGAAGACAACGCCCCGGCGAGCAGAAGACCGGAGGTGCTTCCGACGAACCGGCGACGTGTGATGGAATCGTCTCGAGACATGACTACCTCCCCGTATGGCCTGGTTTTTCGACGAATCCCGGACGAAGACGGGCACACCGCGATGCCCAAGCAACGGCGCGCGTCTCGCCCAAGATTGGCGGTATCCGTTCAGCATAGGACGATTGGCTCCCGATGTCCACCGACCCGGATGCCCGGATTCCAATTAAGCATCTGCCCCGGGCTGATTTGTTTCGGCCCCTTCGGCGCGTCGAACCGCCTGCCCGGCCTTGAACGCTGCAACCTGAACCTCCGACATATATCGCGCGCGGCAGAGATTGTCCGATATGCATCGCCCGCCCCCCCAATCCCCCCGAGTACAAGGGGGGAGGGGAATGGGTGCATCACGCGAAACCGCCCATCTCCTTTCCCATTGTACTCGGGGGGGACGATAGGGGGGCGCCCATTTCAAGTTGGCTTGATCGGGCCGAGCTGAAATACGAGCGTAAATCTTCATTCCGATAAAAGGTTCCTGACACATTCTCCGGTCCCGCTGAGCGTTCCGGGCATCACGGCCGTTTGCAGGGGGCGGACGGTTCTGGTAGATTCCAAGCGGCTTCGGTAATCGTTCTGCGGACGGATGCGAAGCCCGTTGTCTCGCGATGCTTGCCTGGTTCGCGAGGTCACTCCGCGTGGATTCCTTTGTTGGTGAAAGGCTGAGCCGACATGAAGTTGCCGATCCGTTCCCCGGCCGTGCTGATCCTGTTGCTGGCCGTTCGCACGATGCTCGCGGGTCCGAGCGAGGCGTGGGGGGCCGATTCGCCGCCCCACATTTTGTTCATCATGTCCGACGACCATGCCACCAACGCGTTGGGCAGTTATGGTTCGCGACTGGCAGGACTCGATCCGACCCCCCGCCTGGACGAATTGGCCGCCCAGGGAGCGCGATTTACCCGCGCCTTCTGCACCAACTCGATCTGTTCGCCCAGCCGAGCTGCGATTCTGACCGGCCAGTACAGCCATCGGAACGGCGTCTACCGCTTGAACCAGGCCCTGGACCCCGCCCATCCGAATGTCGCCAAGGAGTTGCGCGAAGGCGGCTATACGACGGCGGTGATCGGCAAATGGCACCTGGTCGAAGAGCCGAGCGGCTTCGATTACTGGAACGTGCTGCCCGGCCAGGGCCGCTATTTCGATCCGGTGATGAACCGGATCGGCGGCCAGCGGAACGTGTATCAGGGCTTCTCCGCTGACGTGATCACGGAACTGGCCCGGCAGTGGCTGGCGGAAAAACGCGCGCCGGACCAACCGTTCTGCCTGATGGTGCATTACAAGGCCGTTCACGAGCCGTTCTCCGCCCCGGAACGCTTCGACGGCCTGTACGAAGACGTCGTGATCCCGGAACCGGCCAGTCTCTGGGAAGACAAGAGCCATCGCTCGATCGGCTCCCGCGACCACGGTTTCACCATCGCGGACATGGCCGAACGTTTCGTGCGCCGCGGCCAGTGGCAACCGGAACGCCCGTTCCAGGAACTGAGCCGGGAAGAACAGACGCGACAGGGCTATCAGGCCTTCGTGCGGCAGTACCTGCGCAGTGTGGCGGCGCTGGACGAAAGCATCGGGCGCCTGCTGGACTACCTCGACCAGTCGGGACTGGCCGAGAACACGTTGGTGATCTACACCTCGGACCAAGGCTACTTCTTGGGCGAACACAACTATATCGACAAGCGATGGATGTTCGAGGAATCGATTCGGATGCCCTTGATCCTCCGATATCCGGGCCGGATCGACGCGGGGATCGTCCGGGATGCCATGGTGTTGAACATCGACTTCGCCCCTCTGTTGCTGGACTACGCCGGCCTGCCGCGGCTTGAGTCCATGCAAGGCCGCAGTTTCCGCGGGTTCGTTCAGGGCGATCCGCCAGCCGATTGGCGGCAAGCCATGTACTACCGGTATTGGATGCATGGCGATGGCGCGAATCGGCCAGCCCATTACGGG
>SLEY01000573.1 GCA_007124535.1 Planctomycetaceae bacterium | reverse complement strand
TGAGCGAGCGATTCACCCCTCACCCCCGGCCCCTCTCCCCGGAGTACCGGGGCGAGGGGAGAAAGGCTCGTGGCTTGCGGCGGGGAGAAACGCCCGTGGCTTCGGGGCGTGCAAACGGGTGCAAACGGGGAGGGTGCAAACGGGGACACCCAGCTTTGCTCAAGATCACACGCTTCGCATGGCACAAAATGGGCCATTAGGGGGAATTCGTCGGATGAATGCTGCGCTCCCATCCTGTGTTTTCCCTCAATTTACAGAGATTCGGAAAGCTGGCTGGGCCCGTTTCCCAGCGGTGAAAGGCTGGGTGTCCCCGTTTCGGGCCCCGTTTCGGGCCGTACTCCTACTCGTACTCAGTGCAACGGTACTCGTACTCGACAGGCGACTGATGACGAATTCAACCGACGTGGTCAACCCGATTGAATACGGATTCTGTCGCTGCTGACGCGGTTGATCCAACGAACGCACACCTCGGCGAAAAGGTCGATCGAGTACGAGTACGAGTACCGCGATGCTGAGTACGAGTACGAGGCGAACCGGAGGAACCGACCAACCACAACGCGCCCGCGCTGTGGCCGGTCTCTGACCGAGCCACCCGGCTGACCGCGCTGTGGCCGGTCTCTGACCGAGCCACCCGGCCGACTGAAGGTCTGCCATATCGGTGGAGACCTTCGGTCGGCGGTTTCGGCGGGGTCAGAGACCCGCGCCGAACAGTGGCGGGGTCAGAGACCCGCGCCGAACAGTGGCGGGGTCAGAGACCCGCGCCGAACAGTGGCGGGGTCAGAGACCCGCGCCGAACAGAAGGCGGGGTCAGAGACCCGCGCCGAACAGTGGCGGGGTCGGAGACCCGCGCCGAACAGTGGCGGGGTCAGAGACCCGCGCCGAACAGTGGCGGGGTCAGAGACCCGCGCCGAACAGTGTGACCCGCGCCGAACAGTGGCGGGGTCAGAGACCCGCGCCGAACAGTGAACAGTGAGCCGCGCCGAACAGTGAGCAGTGGGACTGTTGTTTCTTGGCAGATGCTTAGTGGAGATCGGCTTGTTGGACGGCGGTTTGGAGTTGGGCGAAGATGGGGGGGAAGGGGTCGGGGAGGTCGGCGGGCGGCTGGGCCAGTTGTTGGGCCAGTTGGTGGGGCGGCATGGCGGCGAGGCGGCGGAGGTAGGCGGCCAGGGATTGTAGCGGCCCGGCGTCGGGCGAATCGAGCTGTTCCAGCAACCGGGCGGCGTCGGAAGGCAGGGGCGAGTGGTTCGCGGCGGCTTGGACGCAGGTGACGGCCAGTTGGCCCAGTGCTTGCAACAACTGCTGCGGCAGCCCGGCCAACGCGTGCTCCGAGCCCTCGCCACCGCGAGCGCGGCGGGCCAGTTCCTGGTCGACCGCCTGTTCCTTGGCCGCCCACTGGGCCGCCGCCTGGTCGTCGTGACGGGCTTGGGCAATCAATTTGAGGGTTTGGTAGTCTGTCGACAGACCTCGCAGGTCGCCGAGCCGCTCGCCGATCTCGCGTGCCCGGCCGGCGTGCTCTTCCGCACGGTCCAATTGGCCCATCTGCAGGTAGAGTTGGGCGAGTTGGTTTTCGGACGCCGCCTGACGCGGTTGGTTTTGGTTCATGATTTTGATTTTCAGGCTTTCCTGCAGAAACCGCTCGGCCTCGGCGAACTTCTGGCGGGCGGAGCGTTCGTCTCCCTGCTCCCGGAGCCGCTCGCCTTGCTCTTGGCAGACGATGCCGATGTTCTGGGCGGCGGCGCCGAGCGACACTTGGTCCTGTCGCTTGTCGGCGAGTTCCCGGGACCGTTCGTACCATGCCCGAGCTTCCGCCAATCGGCCTTGTCGATGCTCGACCAACCCCAGCATGTTGCAGGTCCTCATCACGGCGGCTTCGTGGCCCGCTTCCTGAAACAGCCGCAGCGCGCGCTGGTACCGCTCGACGGCCCGGTCGTATCGTTGCATGGCACCGGCAAGGCCGCCCTGATGCTGCAATAAGCTGGCTTCCAGTCCCTTGTCGCCCGCCCGGCGGGCGGCGGCCAAGGCCGCTTCGTACCGCTCGTCCGCCTCGCGATACCGCCCCTGCTGCATGAAGATCTGAGCAACTTGGGCGAGTCCAGCCGCGACGTCACGCTGACTGCCCAGCCGATCGTTGATCGCGCGCGCCCGTTCCGCCGTTTCCAACGCCTCGTCCAACCGTCCGCCGTTACACAGGGCATTGGCCAGGTCGCCCAGCGTCGTGGACAGATTGCCCAGTGCGGTGCGATCCGCCTGTGGATCGTCTTCCACCCGCGCGGGGAGGGGGGCTTCCGAATTCCTCTTCTTCGTACTCCGAGGAGTGGGTTGAGGTGAACGGCCCGGCGGCCGCCCCCGCCTCACTATCCGCCGCCCGTCCCGCATCGGCAGCATCGTCAATCCGATCCCCTCTTGCGTCCCCATCCTCCGCCGACCGCCGTCGGCCCTTTTCGATCGCCAGCCGCTCCCACTGGCCCACCGCCTGCTCCAAAATCGGAATCGCCCGGTTGGCCTCGCCAACGTGAAGGTACGTCCGCCCAAGCTGCAACGTAGCCGTGGCCAACTGAAATTCCGGAACGAACTCGGTGGTCTGCTCCAGCCGCCGGATCAGGTCCTGCATCCGCTGGATCGCCTGCTGCGGCTCACCCCGGGTGAACTGCGACCAGGCCGCTTGCCGCTCCGCAGCCGCCGCCTGCTCGGTCCAGCCCGCGCGTCGGGCTTGGTCGGCCCGCCAGGCCACCCAGCGATCCCGCTCGCGAAAACGGGCGGAACGTTCCAGATAATCCTGGAACGTGTCGCCCATCGGCCCGGCGACCGGATCGTGCCCGTCCGCCACGGCCCACTCGACCGCCTGGCGGAAATTCGCTTCCTCCCGCGCCATCACCTCCATCCCGTCCCGCGGGTTGGCGCCGCCGAGGGCGCTGCGAATCCCGGTGTCCAACGCGTCGTAGACGCCGATGTACCGCTGCCGTGTGGCGGGGTCCTCGTCCAGCCGCACCGCGTTGGCGCCGCCCGGGACGTCAGCCCCGAAAGACAAACCCAACTGGGCGGCATAGGGCAGCGTGGGATGGAAACGGAGATAGGGGCGATCGGCAATCCGGACCTCACGCTCCACCCGGATCAACGCGGTGCCTTCCAACTCGCCGCGGATGCCGTCCCAAGCTTCCGGCGCGATCTGGCTGATGTCCAGCAGCAATTGTTCGAACACACCGCCGCGGAACAGACCCAACCAGGGCAGAGCGGCACGAGCGGCCGGCGACAGGCGGTCGGTCGAAAAACGCAGGGACGCCAGCAGCGACCGGTTCCGCTCGACGTCCGCATCGCCCCGCGAAAACCGCTCCAGCAACCGGCCGAACTCGTCGATGATCTGACCCGGAGTCCACTCGGCCAAGTGCGGGCCGACCAGCTCGATACTCAGCGGATGATCGCCCAGCGTCCGGACCAGTTCGGCCAGCCCGTCGCGGTGCAATCGGCCGGCGTCCGGCTCGATCCCGGCCGTCTGCATCAGGCGGTGCAGCAGGTGCAGGCTGTCCGCGCGGGCCAGTCCGTGCAATTCGAAGCGCCGCGCGCCGGCCAAACCCGCCTCGCCCGGCCGGCACGTGATCAACAGCCGCCCCAACCCCGATTCGGAATCGGTCCAATCGGCGAACAGGTCGCGGATCGGGTCGAGCATATCGCCGTGGGACCCGCCGGCAAAGGCCGGCAGCACGGATTCGAAGTTGTCCCAAACGACCAGCACGCGTTTCTGCTGGAACAACTCGCGGGCGCGGGCGCCTTGCCGCTCTTGAGGCAAGGACTCGAACGATTCGCCGTCCAGGTACGTGCCCAGGACCAGGGCGATCTGTTCGGGCGAAGCGCCTTGTTCGAAGCTGATGAAACAGGCGCCGTCGGGGAACAGACCGGTCCGGGTCCACCAGTAGGCCGCTTCGCGAGCCAGCGACGTTTTACCCATCCCGCCCATCGCGTGCAACAGCACGGCTCGGTGGGTGCGGAACTGCTGTTCCAGCTGGTACAATTCGCGGGCCCGGCCCTGGAACCTGTGCAGCGGCGGGCGGGGGAACGCGCCCAACCGGCCGCGTTCGGGCGGCTGGCGCCGGCGGTGCTCGGCCACCACCGGCGGGCCGATCGCCGCAGCCAGGCGGGCCACATTGGCTTCGTCACCCGCCGGGTCGCGCAGATCGTACCACAACAGGCTCTTCAGACCCAGCGGCAAATCCACGTCCTCCAACAGCACGGGCAGGAGGTTCCGCCCGCCAGGGTCCTTGGCGTACGCCATCTGCCGCTCGGCCTCGACCCACTCCGAGCGGAGCGCCGCGCGTGTGCAGACGATGGCGATCATCCGGGCCGCGGCGATGCCCGCTTCGCATGCGGCCTGCAACGGACCGTGGGACAGTTGCCAGGCGTCCAGCCAGACGCGCAACCCGTGCCCGTCGCGCAGCCGCCGGGCGATGGCTTCCACCCGAGCCGTGTCGGCGCCGGTGTGGCTGAGGAACACGTCGTAGGTCGCGGATTCCT
>SLEY01000233.1 GCA_007124535.1 Planctomycetaceae bacterium | reverse complement strand
GAGGGTCTCTGACCTCACCGTTCGGCGAGGGTCTCTGACCCCGCCGAAACCGCCGACCGAAGGTCTCCACCGATCGGGCAGACCTTCGGTCGGCGGGGTGGCTCGGTCAGAGACCGGCCATAGGGCGGCGGGCACGGGATCTTCAAGAAGAGGCGTTACATGACTTGGGAAGAACGTTGGCATCCCCTGCGTGAGGAATGGGTGATCATTGCGGCACATCGCAACGATCGCCCCTGGATTGGCGAGACGGTGGCGGCCCAGAGCCCGACCCCGCCGGCCTATGACCCGGCCTGCCCCCTGTGCCCCGGCAACGTGCGGGTCAGCGGCGCCCGCAACCCTGCCTATACGGGGGTGTTCGTGTTCGACAACGACCATCCCTGCGTCGGGCCGCTGGCTCCCCGGCCCCGGCAACCGCCAGCATCGGTCTACCGCAATCGGGCGGCCCAAGGGATCGCCCGCGTGGTCTGCTACAGTCCCCTGCATCATACGGCGCTGGCGGAATTGGAAATTGGGCAGATTTGCCAGTTATTGGAAGCGTGGCAGCAGCAGTACCGCGAACTGGGCGCGCGCCGCGAAGTCGCCCACGTGCTGTGCTTCGAGAACAAGGGCGAAGTGGTCGGGGTCTCCAACCCGCATCCGCACTGCCAAATCTATGCCACGAATTTCGTCTTCAAGACGATGGCCATCGAAGTCGAAGCCGCGCGCCGGCATTGGCAAGCGCACCGCCGGGTGCTGTTCCAGGACATCATCGCCGCCGAGCAGGCGGACGGGCGGCGAATCCTGAGCGAGAACGACCAGGCGATCGCGTTCCTGCCGTACTTCGCCCGCTATGCCTACGAAACCTACGTCGCTCCGAAAGGCGCCCATGCCAGCTTGGCCGATCTGGCGAATCACGAGCTGCGGGGTTTGGCCCGGGTGTTGCAGGAAGTCCTGGTGCGTTTCGACAACCTCTGGCAAATGCCCTTTCCCTACGTGATGGCCCTGCATCAAGCCCCGACCGACGGGAGCGATGCGAGCGGGTTTCACTTTCATATCCAGTTTCATCCGCCGCTCAGAAAACCGAATCTTTTGAAGTACTTAGCCGGCCCCGAAGTGGGCGGTGGCAGTTTTCTCAGCGATACGTCTCCGGAGGACAAAGCCCGGGAGTTGCAAGCGGTCTCGGCGGTCCATTACCGGGCACGCCGGGTCGATTGCCGCCTCCCCGATAGAAAGGAAGCTCACCATGCCGATACCTGACGACCAGCCCGCCGATGTGCGCGCCTTGGCTACCCGTTTGGGTAAACTCCGCCGCGATCCGACCGGGGGCTTGGTTGACTTTTTTACGGATGATCGGCCCTTGTGGGTCGCCCGGGCTCCCGGCCGCTTGGATGTGATGGGGGGGATCGCTGATTATTCGGGATCGCTGGTGTTGCAGATGCCGATTGCCGAGGCGGCGGTGGCGGCCGTGCAAACGGCGGACGACCAGCATCTGCGAATTGCCAGTTTACCGGAAGATGGCCAGGGAGCGGTTCGCCAGTTCGAGATCCGCTTGGACGACTTGCAGGCTTTGACCGCACGTTCCTACGAGGAGAGTTGCCGTTGGTTTCGCGAGAACGACCCGGATCCTTGGGCCGCCTATGTCGCCGGGACGTTGCTGGTCTTGGCCCGCCATCATGAGATCCGGTTGGACCAGGGCTTGCGCTTGCTGATTCATTCGCAGGTGCCGGAGGGCAAGGGGGTCAGTTCGTCGGCGGCTTTGGAGGTGGCGGCCATGCAGGCCCTGGCCCACCATTTTGGGATCGCACTCTCCGGAGCCCAACTGGCCCATCTCTGCCAGGAGGTGGAGAACCGGATCGTGGGCGCCCCGTGTGGGATCATGGATCAGATGACCGCGGCGCTGGGCCAGCGAGATCATTTGCTGGCGCTGTTATGCCAGCCGGCCGAGGTTTTGGGCTTTGTCCCCGTCGCGGCCAATATTGGTTTTTGGGGCATTGATTCGGGCGTCCGCCACGCCGTGTCGGGATCGGATTATACGTCGGTGCGGACCGGGGCTTTCATGGGATATCGGATGCTGGCAGAATGGGCCGGTTTGGAAGTGACGCCGGGGGACAGGCCGGGCCGGGTGCGAATCGTGGACCCCTTGTGGAGGGGCTATCTGGCCAATGTGACGCCCGCGGACTGGGCCGAGCGATTTGGGCATCTGCCCGTGGAAATGGAAGGTGAGGAGTTTTTGGAGCGTTACGGGGGGACGACCGATCTGGCAACCCGGGTGGAGCCCGACCGTGTTTACGCGGTGGCCGCCCCGACGCAGCATCCGGTGCTCGAGCACGATCGGGTACGCCGATTTGCCGCTTTGTTGGGGGGCCCGTTAAGCGAGGCCGCTTTGGGAGAGATGGGCGAATTGATGTACCAATCTCACCGCAGCTATTCCGACTGCCGGCTCGGTTCCCCCGAGACCGACTTGTTGGTACAAATGGTGCGAGTTGCCGGGCCGGCCTGCGGCGTGTACGGGGCCAAGATTACGGGCGGCGGCAGTGGGGGGACGGTGGCCGTGTTGGCCGCGGCGGATGCGGGGCCCATCGTGGCGGACATCGCCCAGCGGTACGCCCATCGTTCCGGTCGCCCGGCACGCGTGTTCTCGGGCTCGTCCAGCGGGGCCTGCCATTTCGGCGCCCTGCGGATGAACTTGACCTGAACGCTCGCCCTCGGCAGGAAGACGTTTTGATTTTCAGAAAGGGGAATCGATGACAGGTTTGGATTGGGCAGTGGTCGCCGCGTATTTCGGGCTCCTGCTGGCGCTCACCTGGTGGGTGATCCTGAAGAACAAGGACACGCCCGAGGACTATTTCCTGGCCGGGCGCAACCTGGGCTGGTGGGTCGTCGGGGCGTCGATCTTCTCCTCGAACATCGGCTCGGAACACCTGGTCGGCCTTGCCGGCTCGGGGGCGACGGACGGCGTGGCGATGGCCCATTACGAACTGCACGCCTGGTGCCTGCTGGTCCTCGGCTGGGTGCTGATCCCCTTCTACATCGGCTCCAGAGTCTTTACCATGCCCGAGTTCCTGGAGCGGCGTTTCGATCCGGCCAGCCGCTGGGTGCTGTCCATGATCTCGCTGGTCGCCTATGTGGTGACCAAGATCGCCGTCGGGATCTTCGCCGGCGGGATTGTCTTCTCCGTCCTGCTGCCCGAAATCCGGATCGGGCCCCTGGATGCCTTCTGGATCGGGTCGATCCTGGTGATCGTGCTGACCGGCGCCTACACCGTGCTGGGCGGGTTGCGAGCCGTGGTCTTTGCCGACACCCTGCAAACCGTCGTGCTGGTCATCGGCTCCGTGCTAGTCACCTACTACGGCTTGCAGGCCATCGGCGGCTGGGACGAATTGCGCCGCATCGCCGGCAGCGAAATGTTCAATCTTTGGAAGCCCCTGGTCCCCGAAGGCATGGAGGCGACCTGGGCCCCGGTGATCGAATCCGATCGCATGGCCTGGTACTTCAATGACAATTACCCCTGGCTGAGCATGCTGTTCTGCGCGCCGGTGATCGGGATGTGGTACTGGTGTACGGACCAGTACATTGTCCAGCGGGCTCTGGGGGCGCCGAATCAGCGCGAGGCGCGCCGCGGAACGATCTTCGCCGGCATGCTGAAACTGTTGCCCGTCTTCGTGTTCATCATCCCCGGCATGATCGCCTTTGCCCTGGCCAGCAGCGGGCAGTCCGCCTACCTCCAGGAAACCATGATCGGCCCGGATGGCGAGGTCCTGCGGGACGAGGCCCAGCGAGCGTTCCCGCTGCTGGTGGCCACCGTCCTCCCCTCAGGCATCCGGGGGCTGGTCGTGGCCGGGATGCTGGCCGCCCTGATGAGTTCCCTGTCCAGTACGTTCAACGCGTCCGCGACCCTGTTCACGATGGACTTCTACAGCAAACTGCATCCCAACGTCTCCCAGCAGCGACTGGTCTGGATCGGACGTCTGGCCACGACCGTGATGGTGCTGATCGGCTTGGCCTGGATCCCGGTGATCCAGGGCGGGCGGGGTTTGTACGACTACCTGCAGGGCGTCCAAGCTTACCTGGCGCCGCCCATCTTCGTCGTCTTCTTCCTGGGCGTTTTCTGGAAACGGTTGAACGCCCGCGGCTGCCTGGCCGCCCTGATCATCGGCTTTATCATGGGGCTGTTCCGCCTGGCCGTGGATACGCCTCCCCAGTTGATCGACGGGTTCGAATACACGCCCGATTCGTTCCTCTGGATCGTCAATAACATGTTCTTCCAGTACTACAGCATCCTGATCCTGCTGGTTTGCGTCGCGGTGATGGTCGGCGTCAGCTATGCCACCGCGGCTCCGGATTACGAGCGGATCAGCGGCTTGACCTACGGAACGGTTACCGAGGAAGGTCGCCGCGAGACGCGCAGCAGCTGGAACGCCGTGGATGTGATCGGATCGGTAGCCATCCTGGCAGCGATTCTGGCAGCCTACCTGTACTTCCGCGGATAGGCATCTGCGAGCAAGACTCGAATAGCGCGGGACTTCCT
>SLEY01000220.1 GCA_007124535.1 Planctomycetaceae bacterium | reverse complement strand
GATCGTCTGGCCGGGCGCGATGTTGACCGTCAATTCGTATTGCCGCGGGAAATTCGGGCCCGTGGCCGTCTCGTTTTCCGGACCGATGTAGGTCTTGTCCATCGTCATCACCGTCGGGATGACCTCCGCGTCTTCGCCCCAGGTGCTGAAGTCCGAGCCTTCACTGCCCCCCGTCAGGATGGTCGGATCGGTGGACGGGTTGTTCAGCGGATCCAACCCGAACTGGAACCCGCCTCGAGCAAAAAAGGGCAACCCGACGCCAAGGTCCGCAAACTCGTGCAGCTCGGCTTCAATCTCGATCGTGACCTCCGGCTGGTCGGGCGTAAACGACCCGAACGGCAACTGGACGACCACCAAAATGTCACCGGCCGGCCCGCAAACTTGAAGCGGTCCGTCCTCATCGACCGCATAGGGGTGCGTGACACACCCGAATCCGTCCTGGTCATTGGGAAAGACCAGTTCGGTCGTCGTGACCGACTGGCCCAGATACGTGGCGCCGGAAATCGGCGAGATCCCGTCCTTGATCTCGGTCGGATCCTCTGGATCGCCGTCCGCTCCATTGACCGGAAACACGATGTCGATGAAGGGCCCGTAGCCGATGCTGGCGCCCTGATTGTCGAAGGTGGCTCGGATCACCACGTCGTCCGACCCGATGAAGGCCGACTGAGGCACGTCCAGGGTGACCAAAGGTTGCGCCGACAGCAGGAAGCGGTTCTCCAGGCTTTCCAATAACAGGCGGCGGGTGCGGGTAGGACGCGAAACGCGGCGACGAGGCCGGCGGCCAAATAACGATTTCATCGCGGAAACCTCTTCAAACTGGGAAAAACTGTGCGGAAAAGCCTGATTCCAAGCCGTTACTTGCTTCGAAAGCTCGCCAAACAACCCATCGCGCCGCTAGAAGCCCCGATCGGACGCGTTGTGGCGTGGGCCCTGACGAACAACCCCCTGGGCTGCAGCGAGTTGGTCGCAAGACACACTTGAGAAAGCAACAAGCGGATGACAATATCCAACGCGCCAACTCGTGCAAGCACGCAAGAGTTGACGGCGAACAAACCTCCGTGTGCGGTGAGCCCTGGGAAATCCTGCGCTTCCCAGCATTTGGACTAAATGAAATCGACTCAAAAGAGGAGCTTACAACGACAACCGGGGTCACACCGGTTTTTTAGCGCGGTCGCGTAAACCTGACAAGAGGCATCCGGCCGTGGAGCCCTTGTTTGTCTGTAAATTACCCGCCTTGTAACATTTCCCGATAATGGGAGTGGTTTCATGTCTGTGATTCTCCGATTCGCGCGGACTTCGTCCGCGTGGGTGTTGCGATGAATTGCGGTTTCGCGACGGAGCTGCGGCGGGCACGTCGGACCATCGGTACTTCATGCTATTTGGCGGCGGACAGGCGGCAACGAACTTCCCCGGGATATTTCGCCGGATTGCGCCAAAACGAAACAGGTTCGCCCGCATTGGCACGATCTATTGACCATGAACGACTCCGATAAGCTTGAAGGACAAGAATCCGTACTTGGCAACCTCATCGGGCCAAGACGAACCGTCGCCATCAAGCGACGCCCCCCATCCCCTGTCACGCTGTACTCGGGCGGAGGAGAGATGCCGTTCCTCTGTAGGGGTTCTATAGGGGGGCGGCCATCGCAGATGAGCATGCTTGGGCGGATGGTCAGCCGGCTGCAGGTTACGCAGGAAACGGCACCTTACCCCCCTTATACTGCACACGTGACTGGAGCCCGTGGATGTTACCGGTAGGGCCAACAGCAGAAGGCGTCTAAGCATCGGGGAACGGGTGCATCTCTTCCAGAAGGGTTTCCACCACGCGGCTGTACGTCTGGTCGGCGACCAGTAGCGGGGCCAGCAGGATCAGTGCCAGGCAGGCGACTCCCAGCCAGATGGCCAAGTGATCGCCGAATCCCCAGTGTCGCCAGGGTCGGGCATTTCGGGCTTCCGCCTTCTCGGCATCGGGGGTTTCCTGGCGTGCGGAGCCGCCCAGCGCGCGCCCCACCTGAGCGACGTCGTCCAGCGACAGGGCGAATCCGCGAAACACGCGTGTCCAAACGGCGGCACGCGCCGCGCGGGCCCCGCCCTGCACGCCCAGCCGGGACGCGGGCCCCAGACCGGCGATGCCCAACGCGACTTCCATGTAAACGGCCAAAGCCAGCCCCATCAGCACCAGGGCGACGTCCAGTTTCAGTTCCCAGGCCACGCGCTGCCCCAAGCCTGGCCAGCGGGGATCGTAATGATGCTGGCGCACCCATTCGAACACGCCATGAACGGCCACCACCACGACCAGCCAAAACAGACTGATCCAGATACTCAACACCACTGCGGCGGAAACGTAACTGATCACGAACAGCCAACTGTCGTCGTGGTCGATGATCCAGGCCCGCCAGCGGGGCAGGTTCGGGCCCTCATTCGGATCCGTTTCGTGTTTCATCATCCTCGTCCGGCGGGCTACTGAGTCAACTCGTGCCAAAGTTCCTGCATCGTTCGACATGCGGCGCGCGAGTCGGGAAAAACCAGCGGACGCAGGATCACTCGGGCGCCGGTCTGCCGGACCAGTCTGCCCAGCCGGCGAACGTAGGACCGCCAGTCTTCGTTCGCTTCGGCGGCCAGACGGCTGTACAGCACGGTCCCGCTCTCCGCACAACGTTCCAGCAGCCACGGCGTCTCATACATTTCCGGGTTTCCCAGATCGATCGCGGCGACCTCCGGCATTTGGCACAGCCGCTCGAGCAACGGCGGATGCTTGCCGCAGAAATGGACGAATGCCTGGCCGAACGCCCCAGCCGCTTGGCGGATGGCCGGCACGATCCATCGGTCGATGGTTGACGGTGACAGGAGGATCGCCGTATCTTCGGCCATCCTGGCTCCCGCATGGGGGAAGTAGACCCCTTGACTGGCGCCATGTCCGTGGATCATGGAAGTCGCTGGTTCGTTCAAGCGGGCTTTCAGCTGCCGGGTCACTCGGACATACAGGTCGTGGCAGACTTGCAGCAGTTCGTCCAGCCATGCCGACTGTTCGGGGGCCACCACCTCGTAGAAGGTCTCGTCGCCGTTCAGCAGGTGGGCGATATCGAACACGCCCTGGGTATCGGCGTGATAGGCGGCGATTTCGGCACGTCCGCTCTGGTGGTGGATCTCGTAGAAGGCGGATGCCAGCTGCATGGTTTCCGTGGTGTTCAGATCGACGTCGGCGGCCGCGCGAATCGTCTGGCGATCCAGCGGTTTGCCGGGCCACGGCATGGAGTCTTCGTGCAGCTGGTAGCCCAACCCGGCCATTGCCGGAACGAAGGTCACTCCCAAATTGGGTCGCACGGTAGGGATCCCATCGGTGGGCCAATCGACGACGGGTTCGGCACGGCGGATCTCCGACTGCCACATGCGTTCCGGGTCGCGAAAGCAGGCGGGGTAGTTGGTCAGGTCGTAGAGTTCCTGTACGGCGGGCGGGATCAGGATCAGACTGGGCCCCTGACCTTGCCAAAACGCTTCGTGCGCCGCTCGCTTCTGTTCGATCGACCTCGGCATTCGCCCTTCTTCCGGTTCTGACGCCCGTTCGACCCGCCCGCGCCCCTCGAGTTCGGCCGCCACGGGGGGGCGGCGGTGCGCCGCGTCCCGATCCCGATGGAAGCGAGGGAGCCCAAGCCATGATGGTAATCGTTCGGAGCAGGTGCGCCAAGCGAGTGTCCCCGCGCGCGAGCCGGTTGCGTTGTACGGAATTGCTTCCTATTCAAGGCTTTGAATGAAGGGGCCGAAACGGGGACACCCAGCCTTTCAACGCCGGGAAACGGGCACAGCCAGCTTCCCGAGTCTCTGTGAACTGGGGGAAGACACAGGATGGGAGCGCAGCATTCATCCGACGAATTTCCCCTAATGGACCGTTCGGTGCCATGCGAAGCGTGGGATCTCGAGCAAAGCTGGGTGCCCCCCTTTGCATCCCCAAGCCAGGAGCCTTCCTCCCCTCGCCCCGGTACTCCGGGGCTCGTTGTACCACACAAGTCCCCACAGGTGCTAGCATTGCTGTAGAGATTCGAGGCTGGACTTTTTGATGAACCGTGCGAATGATTCCTAGCATGTAGCTCCGCGCAAGCGTTGCGGGGCGTTTGGAGTTTTTTTGCACGGAGGTGCTAGTGTTGAAAGTCGCTGATTTGTCCGCGGAGTTCGCCGGTTGTCAGTTTGGAGATGAGCGATTGACCAAACGAGCCCAAAAGCTCGCCGAGGTTCTGAGCCAAAAGCCCAACATCAGTATCCCGGCAGCCTTGCAGTCCAAGGCGGACATCGAGGCCTGTTACCGATTTTTCGACAACGAGAAAGTCACTCCCGCAAAGATCCTGCAGCCTCATATTCAACGAACTTACCAGCGAATCCGCCAGCTCGATTTTGTTCTGCTCGTTCAAGACACCACCGAGCTTGACTTGACCCGGCCCGAGCAACAAGTCCAAGGGGCAGGGCCGATGGACAGCGAGTCGCGACGAGGCCTGTTCTATCATCCGATGGTCGCCTT
>SLEY01000592.1 GCA_007124535.1 Planctomycetaceae bacterium | reverse complement strand
GAACCGCCGGAGCGTCTCGGGGCGGTTGACTGCCGCGATCTGCTGCCATTTTTCGCGGATCGGGATGCTCTTGTCGGGCAGCGCGGCCAGATCCTTGCCGATCAGCTCGATGGCCAGGTCAAAGGCATCGGCGTGCTGCTGGGCCAGCGCGGTGCGGGCCAGGGTCAGCCGGGCTTCAAACACATGCTGCATCAGCGACTTGGCCTGCTGCGGCTCGGCCGTCTCGTACCCCTGATTGAAGCGTTCGAAGTTGCTCCAGTGATCGAAGATCTGAAAATGCGTCTTGTCCCGCCCCGATCCGAACAGCTCCAGGCACAGCCGCGTACCGCGTCCGATCATCTGCCAGAACTTGACGTACGAGTACACGGGCTTGGCGAAGACCAGGTTGACGATCTCGGGCACGTCGATGCCCGTATCGAGCATATCGACCGAGATGGCGATCGTCAGGTCCGGGTTCGTCCCTTCGCCTTTGAAGTCGTCGATCAGTTCCTCGGCCCGCGGGTCGTAGGTGTCGATGACGCGGCAGAAGCTGCCGCCGTACTGCGGGTACAGTTCGTCGAACAGATTCTGCAGCAGGACGGCGTGATTGTGGTTGCGGGCGAAGATGATCGTCTTGCCCAACCGGCTGCCGTCGGCCACCCGGATGCCGTGTTCCATCAGGTTGCGGAGGATGATGCGGTTGGTATCCTTGTTGAAGATCTGCCGATCGACCTCGGCCTGTTCGTATTCGATCGCCTGCGGCAACTGCTCGTCCTCTTCCAATTGGCGGCGTTGTTCGTCGGTCATCTGCGAGTACTTGATCCCGGCCCGCAGGAAGGGTGTGGTGTGCGTGTCGACGACGAACGGGACGAGGTAGGGCGGGTTATGGGCGATCGCCTCTTCGAACGAGTAATTGAACGTCGGGTCCTTCGTGCCGCACTGGAACATATCGAACGTGCTCTTGGCCACGAAATCGATGGGCGTCGCGGTCAGTCCGACCTGGTAGCAATCGTAGTAATCGAACAGTTGCCGGTAGCGGTTGTACAGGCTGCGGTGCGATTCGTCGGCGATGATCAGGTCGAAGAAGCCGGGATCGAACGTGTGGAAGACCTTCATCATGGCCGGGTAGGTGGCCAGGTAGATGCGTTTGGTGCGGTCGTGTGCCGTCTGCGCGGTGACGTAGGTCCGGTTCTCGGCGGGCAGGAACTCTTTGTAGGCGTTATGTGCCTGCTTGCGAAGCTCCCGGCGGTCGCAGAGGAACAGGATCCGCTTGACCCAGCGCGCGTCGATCAGCGCGTCGCTCAGCGCGATCGCGACGCGGGTCTTGCCGGTCCCGGTGGCCATGACGATCAGTCCTTTGCGTCTCTTCATCCCGAAACTCTCGACGATCCGCCGCACGGCCTCGAACTGGTACAACCGGGTGATGATGTTCTTGCTCTTGTCCGGCCCCACGTCTGCCAGGGGCTTGCGTTCTTTGCGCTGGAAGTGCAGGTGTTGCAGGCTGTCCTTCGAGTAGTAGCCGTAGATCTTCCGCGGCGGTTCGCCCACGGCGTCGTTCCAGATCCACAGGTCGTAGCCGTTGGTATAGAAGATCACCGGGCGCTGATCGTGTTCGGCCTGGAGCCCGTCGGCGTAGCGTTTGGCCTGGGTTCGACCGGCCTCGGCATCCTGTGCGGTCTTCTTGGCTTCGATCACGGCCAGCGGTTTGCCGTTATCGTCTTTCAGGAGGTAATCGGCGTAGCCGATCCCGGACCTGGTCGTCTGATACTCGACGGGTTCCTCGCGGACCAGTTCCGGGTTGTTGGTCTCGGACACATTCCAGCCCGCTTCGGCCAGCATGAGGTCGATCAGGTACTTGCGGGTCTGCTCTTCGTCGAAAGCGAGAGGGTCCACGGTTTGCACGGCGGCGGCGGCCTGCTGGCCGGCTTCCAGGGCCAGTTGCAATTCGGCAGCCGATGCCTCGGCGGTCGCGGCTCGGGCCCGCTCGGCGTCCAGGTTCTCCAGCAGTTCTTGCATCTGGGCTTCCTGGGCGGCGATTCGTTGCAGAATGGCCCGTTTTTCGCGGCGTCGTTGGGCGGCTTCGGCGCCACCCTCCGCCGGCGGGGTATACGGAGGGCAGTCTTCGACGCGCCCGCCGGCGAAATTCACGTACAGCCACCGGCCCAGGTCGTAAGCTTCTTTCAGCAGCCGCAACGCGCTGGTGGTATCGCCTCGGTTCCCATGCACGGCATGATTGCCCTCCATGCGCAGCGCGTGCATCTTCGACACGACAACGCGGGGCACGGCCGATTGGAAGGCCGAATCATCCAGCAGATCGATGAGATTGGGGCGGATCAAGCGAGGCAAGCTGAGCCGGTGATGGATGAACTTCGCGGTCTGTTCGCAAAAGGCTCGCAGTTTTGCGATCGCACCGATCGGGTCGCCGTGCGCGTACGATTCCGCGAAGCCCCCCAGTCCGGCAAGATCCGGCCACTCTGCCCGAAGGAATTCGAAGTTGATCGATCGCATCGTTTGGTAGTCTCTGGCTGCAGACATGGCGGCAGGGAACGGCAAATCGCGTGCCCGACTTATGATCGTCGCTCGCCCGGCAAAAATCAAGAGTCCCAGTCGCCTGTGACCTGCAAGCGTTTCAGTTGGGCGTCCAGCGTCTGGTAGCTCTTCATCCCCAGCAACCGGGCCGCCCTGGATTTGACGCCTCGTGCTTGCTCCATTGCGCGTCGTAAGTAGTTGCGGCGCAGATCGTTAAGGTACTCGTCCAGATCGAAGCCGTCGCCCAGGGGGCAGTCGAAAGCCGGGTCCCTCAGATCGCTGCCTCCGGGCATTTCCCCCAGAGCGGCGACCAGAGCCGAGCGATCCAGAACCTGGCCCTCGGCCAGTACAGCCGCCTGGACCAGCACGTTATGCAGTTGCCGCACGTTTCCCGGCCAGTCGTGTTTCTTCACAAACGCCGTTGTGGAACCAGAAAGCCGTTTGTGCTGGTAGCTCGGCTCCTCGGCTTGGAAATTTCGGTTGATTTGGTCGAGTAGGCGCTGGGCGATCGCGGGGATGTCGGCCTTGCGGGCTCGTAGCGGGGGCAGCGTTATCGAGATGGTCGCCAGGCGGTAGTAAAGATCTTCGCGGAACGTCCCCTGGCGGATCGCCCGATGGAGGTCCCGGTTTGTCGCTGCCACGAGGCGGACGTCCGCTTTCCGATCCCGCTCCTCACCCAGTCGACGGATCATCCGGATCGTCGGAGACTGGCCCGGCAGCGACTGCAAGACTCGCAACAGTTTGGCCTGGGTCTCCAGATCGCACTCCCCGACTTCGTCCAGGAACAACGTGCCGCCATGGGCCAGTTCAAATGCCCCCTTGCGCTCTTTGTCCGCGCCGGTGAATGCACCGCGACTGTGTCCGAACAGTTCGGATTCCAGGAGCGTTCGCGAGAGGGCGGCACAATTGATCGCCAGCAGCGGCTTGTCCCGTCGGGGGCTCGCGTTGTGGATCGCTTGGGCAAACATCTCCTTGCCCGTTCCGCTTTCTCCCAGAAGAAGGACAGTCACCCCCCGAACGGCCGCCCGTTTGGCTCGTCCGACCGCGTCGCGGATGGCGCGGCTGTCGCCGACGATGTCGCCAAAGCCTTCGATTTCGCTCGGGCTCTGCGATGCCAAATGCTGAAGGTACGAGTCGGGGTTCTTCAAGATCTCCGGCAGTACATCGATGGTCAGATCAAAGGGCACCTCGGTGACCCACCACTTTCCATGGAACGTCTCGTAAAACGTGGCCGGATATCGGGTTTTCCCCAGCAACAACCAGACCGCAGCCATCGCCGGCGTCCCGGGACTCAGATGCAGACACAGTTCGATCTCTGGCCAATCCTTCCGCTTACGGATGGCCGAAAGCGCCGTGTCAGCGATCTGAAAAATGGCCGTGTAATCCGTGGGCTTCTTTAGGTCTGCCGGGATGACTTCGGCTTTCGTGCCGAGCCACGCAACGTATTTCCTGTTCCAAGCTGATGGGTAATTGCTCAGCAGACGCACCTCGTCGAACTGCTGGGTGGAAAGTAGCGTTTTTACGGGACCAAGGTCGCCTTGCTTCGGTCGCTCGCCCTTCACCACTTGCATGATCTCGTCACGCTGAGCAGGCGGAAGCGATTCCGACATCGCCCGCAAATCGCTGTGGCCGATCCACTGAACCAAGAATCGTTTTCCAGTCATGGCGTAATTCCGGGGAGAATTGGGGGGGCTTGCGGTTTGCTCCGTATTGAATGGCGTGTGGCAACCAATCGAACTAGCGTTACCGGCTGAACGTGGGGGTCAACAAGCGGGTGGTCATCCCGAATCGGCATCCTTTGATTCTCGCCACGGTGCTCTTCTTCACGATCTGCGGAGCCGTGGTGACTCCTGTGGTGCTATACAATTTGCCCGATTCTGCCGCGATTTGCCGGGATTTGCAACTGGCTCAAACGGGGCGACTAAACGGGCACACCCAGCGTTTGTGGCCAAACGGCGAGCCCCAGCGATTCATCGGTGAAGTTCCCGTAGTGTTGGCTGTTGCAATTTCCT
>SLEY01000264.1 GCA_007124535.1 Planctomycetaceae bacterium | reverse complement strand
GTACTCGGTGTACTTTGCCGTCACCGAGGCGTGCGCCTACCACTGCCCGCATTGCAGCTACGGCCGGCACGCGCCCGGCCGGCTCGACACGCGGCAGGCCCTGGACCTTGTGGAGCAGGCCGGCCGCTTCAGCAGGCCGAGGCGTTTCGAGTACACGTCGTACGCAGCCAGGCCCACCGCAACGAGCGTCAGAAGAAGAAAGAAGGGCAATCCGCATAGCGACGCGAGTGCAAGGCCGGCCGCGAACAAGCCGCCCGACGCGGCCAGGGCGATGCCGGGGGCGATTTCCTTGTCGGGGAGCGGGCGATGCGGGCTGTTGACGGCGTCGAAGCGAATATCGCAGTAGTCGTTCAGCGCGTACGCGGCCGACAGCACGCTCCAGAGCGCCGCCATCGCCCACAGGAGCGAACCCTCCGCGGCGTTGGGCCGCCCGCCCGCCACGTAGGCGGCAATCACCGGGAGCCCGGCCGTCAAGGGCACGGTGTAGTAGGGGCGCGTGAGGCGGATGAGAGAGCGGATCATCGGGTCGCGATGCCTGCCAGGTAGCGGTGGACGATGGGCAGAGCGCCGTCTTTGCGGTGCCGCTGCTGGAGGATTTCGGCGAAGCGGGCGAAGACGTCGTCGGCGGCGCGGTCGCCGGCGGCGTACTCGAATCCGGCCGCCGCGCCGGTGGCCCGCAGCCGCTCGATGGCCTCGGCCCCGCTGGCCACTGTGTACCGCTTCGCGCCGCCCCAGCCGCACAGCGGCCGCAGCCGCGCCAGCCGATACCACGCCGACAGATGCCGGCGCCCGGCGAGGAACCGGAACAACATCAGGTGTTCCAGTTTCTCGGGTTGTTCCATGAACGTCAGCACCGACGTCCACAACACTTCGCGGAGCGAGAACAGCGTATTGTCGATCACGCCCACCCTGCCGCCGGGCTTCAGCACGCGGCGAGCTTGGCGCAGCACGCTGAGCGGCTTCGAGTACCCGAGCCCCCAGCAGCAGGCGATCCGGTCGTAGGTTGCGTCAGGCACGGTGGCGAGGTAATCGAGAACGTCGGCACGAACGAACTCGCACGGCTCGGCCGATGCGGCGCGGGCCTGGGCCAGCATGCCCTTGGAGGCATCGACACCCACGGCCCGCCGACCGGCAAGCGCCGCAAGCCGCCGCGTGGCGTAGCCGGTGCCGCAGGTCAAATCGAGCACGGCGTGCCCGGGCTGGACCTCCAGCCGGTCGATCAGGTTGTCGGTCAGGTGCCGCATGTGGTCGGTCCACGCGGTATTGTAGACCGGGCCGATCCGGTCGTAGCTCTTCGTCACCCACTTCGCGTGGCCGTTGCGCCGCGAAAGGAGCAGCTTGGCCACGCGGACAACCATTCTGATCGGGTGCTTGCGGTACGGCATGGTGCGGCACTTTCTGAACGGGAGCGGAAATGCGATGAGTATACACGATGGTTGGACAGAAGAGTCTGCCGCGCGGACACGCGATTTCCAGATTGCCGGATCGATGCTACCACAAGCGTTTTCTCCGTCAATCCTGGCGGCCGCCTTGCCCCGCCCAAACTCGCCGCCGGATCCGAGCGGCCGGTGCGTTGACACCCGGTTCGATCATGGTAGTTTGGGAAGCGGTGCTTTAACCTGGCGCATGCCGGATCGGGAGCAGGTTCTTTTTCGACTCGCCTGCCGCCGAGCCCGCAACGCGTCGGATTCTTTCCTTTGCATGGGAGCAGCAGCGATGACCTCTACCGATTCTGGGCGATTCTTTCGACCCACCGCAAGTTGTCCGGACGCGAATCGCCTGGCGACGTCACGTCGCACGTTCCTTCGGGGATTGGGCGGCCTCTGTCTGGCAGGCGCCGCTTGCCACGGCCTGCCGGCGGTGGCATGGTCCGAGGAGGGCCCGCGTCTGCGGCGCGGGCACGCCCAAACGCCGGAGGAGGCGAAACGCGAACTGGAGGAATTCCAAGCGTCGTACTCCGATTTGGCCGGCTGGGAAGAACGCAAAGCACGCATCCGGCAGGGCATTCTGGAAGGCGCCCGCCTGTCCCCCCTGCCCGAGAAGACGCCGCTGAAACCGCAGTTCTTCGACCGCCGCGTCTATGACGGCTATACGGCCGAAAGCGTGGCCATTCAAAGCTGGCCGGGCTTCTACGTCACCGGCACCCTCTACCGCCCCTTGGACATGGAACCGCCCTTCGCCGGCGTGCTCTCCGCCCACGGCCACGGCGGCCGCTTCCGACCCGGACGCCAAATCCGCTGCGCCGTGCTGGCCCGCATGGGCGCCGTCGTGTTCCATTACGATATGGTCGGCTACGGCGATTCCGAAGAAGCAGGCTGGTCCCATCGGGAGGTTCCGGAAGTGCTCCGCCTGATTACCTGGAACAGCATCCGATCTCTGGATTTCCTCCAGTCGCTGGACGACGTCGATCCCGAGCGCATCGGGATGACCGGCAATTCGGGCGGTGCGTCCCAGACCTTCACCCTCTCCGCGATCGACGAGCGGGTGGCGGTTTCGGTGCCCAGCTGCCAGATCTCCGCGCACTTTTTCGGCGGGTGCGTGTGCGAAAGCGGGATGCCGATCCATTGGGGCCCGAACCACAAGACCAATAATGCCGAAATCGCCGCCCTGACCGCCCCCCGGCCTCAGCTGATCTTGTCCAACGGCGCCGATTGGACTCAGTACACACCGCAAACCGAATTCCCTTACATCCAGCATGTCTACGGTTTGTATGGAGCTTTGGATAAAGTCCAGAACGCCCATTTCCCCCATGAAGGGCACGACTATGGGCCCTCGAAACGCATGGCGGCGTACCCGTTCTTCATCCGCCACCTGGGATTGGACGGCGAACGTCCGTGGGGCGGCCGCGATGGCGCGATCGACGAGACCTTTGTGACCGCGGAAACCCGCGAACAGATGCTGGTCTTCGGCCCCGACAATCCCTACCCGGAAGACGCGGTCGAACCCAATACCCCGCTGCCCTGATCCATCCGCACGATCTCAGCGGCGGAGCAGCGGCGAAATCCAGAGAAAGGGCGTGCCGCCGTCATCCACACGCAGCTCGCTGGTCAGTTTCGCTTGACTCAACAAACGCGTCAGGATCCGTTGGTAGTAGGTACGTCCCGGGTCTAACGAAACCGGGATATCCGCCAGCACGATCCGCTGGCGGGCCAGAGAATTGTGGTCGTACAGGAGAGGGGCGGGCAACCGGTCCCCGATCGCTTCCAGGGCCTCGCTCAGGGGCGTATCCTCGATTTCGACATTCAAGAAATGGAACAACTCCGGCAGGGTCTCTCGCGGGGAGCGATCCGAAGGCCAACCGATGGGCCAGGATTCCGAAGCCTGACGCACCTCAAGGATGGCCAGCCGGATGTCGCCCCCGGGCTGCTGCTGCGGTACCAGCACCAAACCCAGTGGCCGGAGGGTGGCCGCCACCGCCGTCCCGGCTGTCAAACCCTGCAATTCGTCCAACACCGGATCGTCGCCGCGGAGGACCGCCTGGGTCGCACCGTCGGCCAAGAACGATAAGGACAGGCTGCCCGCGATTCGATTCAAAACGTCGAAGGTCCGCCGCCCCTCGGTGGAAAAAGTCACCGGCACGCTCAGCGCCTTATGGACGTCCACCAACTGGGAGGGGGTCAAGCCGAATGCCGCTTCGGTCTCCCGCAATCGCTGCTCGCCTCCCTGCTCCAGCTTCTGGAGCCAGTCGCGGATGCCGTTCACGTCACCCAAGCGAAACTCGCCGCCCGGCAGCCGCAGCGTGTTGCCCGAGGTCAGCACTCCGGTAACCCGATAACTGGCCGAAGCGCCCTCACCCCGTTGGCGGATCTCCGGCCGATCGCCGGGGTGCGCACTGCGGATCTGCAAGTTGCCCAAACGAAGGTCCTGCAAAGCATGCATCCACCGGTGGGCGGCCGCCGGCGGAAAGCCCGGCTCCGTCACCAATTCCAGGTTCACCCGCGGCTGAGCGCGAACCGCCGCCGCGCCAATCAACATCCCCACCATGCCCACCAAAAACAAACCCGCTGTCTTGACTTTCTTGGTCGCCATGATCCTTCCTGCCTCCTCGAGAAAAATGTCGAGAAAAAGGTGTCAGGACTCATTTGTGCGAAGCACCCTGCGGGCCGGTTTCCGGCAAATAAGTCCTGACACCTTTTTCTCGGCCCACGCTATCATTGTATACCGCCCGCGGCAGAGATTGTCCGATATGCATCGCCCGGCCCCCCGAGTACAGGGGGGGAGTGAGAATGCATGCATCACGCGAAGCCCCACATCTCCTGTCCCCTTGTACTCGGGGGGACGATAGGGGGGTGCCCATTTCAAGTTCGATTGATCGGTGAGAAAAAGGTGTCAGAAGTTATCGGCTGTGGCGGGGGCGTTGAATTCGTCGAAGTCGCGGAGGTGCTCGGGGGCCAGATTTTGGAAACGCGTATAGTCCTTCTCCCATCGCAGTTCCACGTCGCCGACCGGACCGTTGCGTTGTTTGGCGACGATGATTTCCGCGAGCCCTGCGAACTCCTGCTGAGCTTCCCCCCGATGATAG
>SLEY01000079.1 GCA_007124535.1 Planctomycetaceae bacterium | reverse complement strand
TCGGCGGCCAGTTCGGCCAGCTGGCGGATCTCCTCCGCGCCGGCCGTGACCCCCGTGGGGTTCGACGGGCTGTTCAGCAGGATCATCTTGGTCCGCGAGGTCAGCGCGCCAGCAACCTGCTGCGGATCGATGCGGAAATCCGGATAGGTGTCGATCAGCACGGTTCGCCCGCCCACCAGATCGATCAGCGGCTTGTACATCACAAAATAAGGGTCGAACACGATCACTTCGTCGCCCGGATTGATCAGCGACAGCACGGACAGCAGCAGGCCGCCGCTGGTCCCCGAACTGACAAACACCCGGCGATCCGCATGACCATACGCTTCGTCGACCCGGGCCTGCAGCTTGTCACGCAGGACCGGGGCCCCCTGAGTCAGCGAATAACTGTTCTTGCCACTTTGAATCGCCTGGATGCAGGCCTCCTGGACCGGCTCGGGCACCGCAAAATCGGGCTGGCCAATCGACAGATTGATCGGGTTCTTCATCTGGGCCGCCAGGTCAAAGACCTTGCGGATCCCGCTGCTGTCAAAGGCACGTGTGCGATCAGCAATCCAAGGGTGACTCATCCGCAAAACCATCCTCTCCAGTAGACCCGGCATCCTGCCGCGTACACCCAACCCCGGCATCCCGCCGCCGGACAACCCTCAGCGCGCCTCGATCCCCAAACGCGTTTCCGGCCACTCCAAAGCCCGAGACACGTGTTCCGGATAAGACCAGGCCTCCGGCTCCACGTCGTTCAATTGGACCTGGCCGCGTTCGGCCGCCAGGGCCACCGCCTGCGGCAGATCCAGATAGCGGGTGACATTCAGCAGGTAAGGCCCCTCGCGATGCGACGCCGGAAGCTGGTCCAGCACCAGGCGGGCAACCCCCGCTTCGAACAGCGAGGCGTACAACGCGACACCGGCCATCTGCTGGCGGGCGTGAAGCTCCAGGCGAGCTTCGGCGAATCGCCCCTCGCCCAGCGCCCGCAAGGCCTGAATCGCGCGCCGTACATCCCAGACCTGCATCCCCTGCCAGGTCTGACCCAACAAGTAAAAGCGGCGGCGGATCTGGACCTGACCCCGCGGACTGGGATCCCAAGCCGTCGGCCCCACACCACGCGGCGCCAGATACACCCGGGGTCCCGGGGAACGAGCCAAACGTTCCGCAGCCAGCGCAAACGCTTCGCCCGATTCCTCGCCCGATTCCCCCTCCGATTCCGACACCCCCAATTCCTCGGCTAACACCCCACCGTAACGGGCCAAAAGGGCCTCCCAACCCGCCTGGTCCAAAACGTGCATTTCCACCGCCTCCCCCACCCGCGATTCGACCGGCTCCACGACGATCATCCGCAGACGAAACGTGTGGTCGCTGGCAAACTGGTATCCCTCCAGACGGACCCCTTCACGCTCGGCCGCAAACAAACGCTCCAAACCCAGCGGCTCCGGATCGGGCCAACCGCGAAACGATTTCTCCCGCAACGCCTGGTACCAACCGTCACGCAACGCGCGCCATTGCTCCGCATCGTCCGGCAGTGCCGGCTCCGCCCGCGGGACGAACGTCTCGTCAATCGACGTATTGATCTGGTCCTCGGGCAGTTCCTGGAAAACCTGTAATTCCGCCGGATCAAAAATCCGCTCGGCCGCTCGTTCGATCAACGAGTCGTCGTCCCGCAGATGTTGGTTCAACCAGCGGAAAGCGTGAATCCGCAACTCCTGCGTATCGCGGTGCGGACCCGCCGCAATCTGCAGCCCCAACCGCTCCCCCGCCCCGTACAGCCGGTAAATCTCCCGGACCCGAGCATGCGTCCGCAACACGCCTTCCAACGGAAAAATTCGATCCCGGTCCGTGTTGCTGATCAGCAAGGGGCGCGGAGCAACCAGAGCAGCGACCTGCGGATAGTCCCAGCGGTACGTGTTCACAAAGTACATACAGTCGCAATGACCCTCGACACAACCGCCCACCACATGGTCTTCCAAATCCGTGATCCCGGCCACCGGCACCGCCGCCCGGATCCGTTCGTCCAAAGCCGCAATCCACCAACTGTACGCACCCCCGCCGCTACGACCCGTTACACCGATCCGCTCCGGATCCACCTCCTCGCGCGTCTCCAGATAGTCCAACGCCCGGATGCCGTTCCAGGCCTCGACTCCCGCCGGCGTGTAGCCCCGATTCAACCACCACCAGCGGTCGTACCGATACGTGCCGTGATGAATGCCCTCAATCTCCCCCAACTGAAGGGTGTCGATGATCAGGCAGACGAAACCGTGCCGGGCAAACCAAACCCCATGATGGTGGTAGGCGACCTTGTTGCCATAACTGACCCCGTCACGGCGCGAGGAGCCATGTCCGCAGACGTACAGCACGGTCGCCGCCGGTTCGGTCAAGTCCCGCGGGACGTACAAATTGGCCGTGACGTACAGCCCGGGAAGCGATTGGAAATGCAGGCGCTCGACGACGAACGTCTCCCGTTCCGTCCGCCCGGTCACCGTCGCCCGCAAATCCGTTCGCTCGGGCAGCGGATCGATCCCCAACATCTCGCGCAACTGCCGGCGGGATTCCTCGCGACGTTGCTCCCAATCCTCGCGATCCTGGACGTCGGCCAAACAGGCGTCGCGGAGTCGAGCCGTCTCGACCCGGAAATACTCGGCCAGCATCGCATCGCCAGGGCTCGAATCGGCCCCTGCCACCCCTGCCATTAGGGTACCGATTGCCCAGATCAACACGAGCCTGGTAAAACCGCGTGTCATGATATGCCCCCTTTCGTTCGGCAAACTGCCCGGCTTCTCCACCCGCAACGCCTCCAGAATATCACACAAAGCCACGAGAATGTACCCTGCCCGTTTAACAACAACCTGACCGTCACGGATTTTGGGGAGGGCCATTTCGGTAGCCCGAGCACCCGGCCGAGACCAGGAGATTCTGGAGCCAGCTGGCGTGGTAGTGGTGTTGATTGAGGCGTTCGGCTGGGCTTTGCCAACCATGGCTCTTTTGGGTGGTGGCGGGATGCCATGGGCCGAAATTGGAAAGCAGAGCCCATGCGCGGCAATGCTGGTTGCCAGCCGATTCTCCGATTTTTTTTCGAGTTGCAGCAACTTCAGGTAAACTTAGGTAACCTAGGTGATTTGGAATGCATCGTTTAAGCGATGAACCTGCCCTCCCCAAAATCCGGGACGTTCAGTCATTTTCATGTCCCCCCGTTCGCTCACTTCGAGCCCTCGTCGGAAGTCCACCAAACCCCGAAACCGCTCGCCACAGGGGCATGGGGGAGCTACCGGCAGCATGGCTGTATTCCGGTCCCCTGCCGCATATCCCCCCGTCACGGCGGGGCCAGACCAGAAATTCCGGTACGCGGAGGCCAGATTCGCGCCCCGCGGCGGTCAGTTTGGGTACAGAACGCCCGAATTCCGGCCCCGCAAACCTCGTTTCGCGCCCCCGCCGGGAAGAAACGGGGCAGGTGCTCGGTTAGCGATCCCGCGTGTTGGTAGCCGTGGAGCGGGTGTGCGTACCGGTCAACCCTACACCGCCGCCAAGCCAGCAGCAGCCTTGAAACGTCTCGCCGAGACATGGTGCTACGGAAACGCTCGGACGGCCTGCAGAGCGGTTGCGAGGGGTGCAGCGGATCGAGGGAAGCGTCTCCGGATGCCGCTTCGGATCGGTACGCCTTTGCGCCGTTGATACGCCCAATTTTTGCGTTAGAATGACGCGAAGTGCATACGAATGCAATGGTCGCAAATCGTTATACAGTAAGGGTTTATCTGGTTTTGCCGCATCATCCGGGTTGGAGCGGTTTTGTTTTCGGGACGCAGAGGTCGCTAGTTCAAATCTAGTCGCCCCGACTTGTCATCACGGTTGCCGAAGCCTTGCTTTACGGTTGCTTGTCGGGTTCTTGCCGCCTAACCGCTTGGAACGCGGTGGACCAGCCTCCGTGCCGCTGGATCGCTTGGTCGATTTCCTGCATCTGGCGGAGCGAGTCAGCCACGGCGGCCACGATGCGGGCATAATCGTGGAGATCGTCCGGAGACAGGGGTTGGCCGCGTCGATCTTTCAGCCATTTCTGGCACACGGGATACGCTCCGATGCGGAAACTCCAGACGGTCTCGGGCACGGGGGTGAACCTGCGTGCAGGATTCAGGTAGACGCTTCCGTTTCGAAACTGGGGAAAGCCGTCAGCTACGGCCAGCGGCCCTTCACCGATCAGCTGCGACGGCGGCCGTTCCCCGCTCGGCGGTTCGCAACTCGACGCCCGGTCACCGTCCGGGGGGCTCCGATGCAGGCGGATCAGCCGGTTGCCGCAAGTGCAAAGCGTTTGGAATAAGGACCGGCTGGCGGGCAGAAAGAGGCGGGGGAAATCGATTCGCAGCCATTCTGCGAATCGCTCGCGATAGAGGGGCGAAAAGAACTGGGCGTAAATGAAATGCAGCACGTCCTCGGGCCCGAACGTTGCGTGCAGATCGCCGCGGCCGTGTGTCAGCCATTCCAAACCGACCGCTTCTGACAAGGCCTGGACGAAGTCCGGATTCAGATTGGCCACCGGCGACGGCGCCC
>SLEY01000697.1 GCA_007124535.1 Planctomycetaceae bacterium | reverse complement strand
GATGCTCGTCCGCGCCGGTAAAAGCGCCCTTGCGATGGCCGAACAGTTCGCTTTCGATCAGCGATTCGGGCAGGGCCCCGCAATTCACGGGCACAAACGGTCGATCCGCCCGCAAACTGGCCGCGTGCAACCCGCGAGCGACCAGTTCCTTGCCGGTCCCGGTCTCGCCCAAAATCAATACGGTCGAATTCGTCGGTGCGACTTTGGAAATCAGTTCGCGAACCTGAGCCATCGACTCGTGAGCGCCCACCATGTTCCGGCCGCCCTCGATCCGTTCCAACTGCCGCTTCACCGCCCGGTACTTGTTCTTCAATTCGCGCTGCTGGGCGATCCGCGAGAGCAGCGATTCCAACTCGACCAGCTTGCAGGGTTTGGTCAGATAATCGAACGCGCCCTGGCGCAGTGCGGCAATCGCGGTGTCCAGACTGGATTTGCCGGTCAGCACGACCGCCACGGCTTCGGGAGCGATGTCGTTCGCCGCCTCGATCACCTGGATCCCGTTCATCTTCGGCATGTCCAGATCGACCAGCAGGCAATCGTAGCTGTTGCGTTTCAACGCCGCCACCGCCGCGGCTCCGTCCGCGCAGATCCGCACTTCATGCCCCATCCGTGCCAGTTCGATCTTCATCACCTCCCGGATCCCCGGCTCGTCGTCCGCAAACAGGACTCGCAGGCGTTCAGGCGGCTTGGGCTGTCGTTTCATATTGGCTTTCCTCGTCCGTCACCAAAGGCAAAGTGACCACAAATCGCGAGCCGCATCGGGGACCCGGACTGGAGGGCGTGATCTCGCCGCCGTGATCCTGAATGATCCCGTAAGCGATCGACAACCCCAAACCCGTGCCCTGCCCGTCGCGGCGGCGCGTGAAAAAAGGTTCAAACAAATGGTGCAGCACTTCTCGAGTCATTCCGCAACCATCGTCGCAGAACTCCAGGTGGGCCTTGCCCCCGACCGCCTCGACCCGGATCCAGACCGTCCCGGTCGTCTCGATGCTGTCCAAGGCGTTGGTGATCAGATTCAACACCACCTGCTTGATCTCCTGAGCATTGACGCGTGCCAGAACGGCCTGATCGCAGTGGAACACCAGTTCCTTGTTGCGATAGCGGCCCAGATGACGGACCATTTCGATGACCCCCTCGACCAACTCGGCCAGATCCGTGCAATGCCGCTCGGAATCCCCCAGCCGGGAGAAATCCAGCAGCCGCTCGGTTATGCCCTTGCAGCGAAAGGCTTCATCCTGGATTCGCCGCAGGTAGTCGCGCAAGACACTGATCTCCGGATTGTGCTGGTCGTCCGGCAGTTGGTCGTCCTGCTGCATGATATCGTGCAGCCGCATTTCCAAGGCCTCGGCACTCCAAGCGATCGAGGCCAGCGGGTTGTTGATCTCGTGAGCCACCCCCGCCGCCAGCAATCCCAGACTGGCCATTTTCTCGCTGCGCACCACCTCCTTGGTCCGCTGGCGCACCTGAGCGTCCCGCTCCCGGATCTGCCGGTCCAGATCGTCCCGGATCCGCTGAAATTCTGCAGTCATCGCATTCATGGCTTCGGCCAGTTCGGCAACTTCGTCGCCCGTGTCCAGCTCGATACGATGATCGAAATCCCGCGCTTTCGCGACCTGCCGCGAGCCGCGGATCAAGGTCTTCAACGGACGGAGCAGCGAACGGTAGATGAACCCGATCAGCAGGGCCAGCACCACCAGCGACAGGGCGCTGGAAACCCAGGTCAAGATGATCCACGTGCGATAATGCCAACGCACCTCGCCGGCAATCTCGTGCATCCGCTCCTGCAACAGGTAGGGCAGACGGAGTACGGCCGTGTGCAACTCGCCCAAGGCCTTGTCCAACGACTCGACCCGCACTTTGTTCAAGAACCAACGGTCGTCCGGGTTCTGACCGGCGACCTCCTGGAGCGCCTCCTCGATCTGCGCAATGACCCGCCATTCACGCAACGGGGGCCCCGCCGGCTCGCCACGACATCGCTCGCGCTGGAATTCCTCCAACTGCTCGCGATAGTCCTCCAGCGTTTCTTCCACCAGCCGAAACCGGCTGCGAAAGTCTTCCCGCAACCCTAAGGCGTCGTTGGGAAAATGCGTGAGATCGGGCTGCCGCCGGATGCGGCTGAGCAGCGATCGCATCTCGCCAATGTTGAAAGATAATTCCGAAATCAAACGCAGTTCGCGCGCCCGGTGGTAACTGATGCTGCGCGCCAGTCTCCGGTACGCGTACACGCCCTGAAAACTGCTGAAGGCCAACAGGGCCATGATCAACAGCAGCATGCCGGAACCCAGCAGCAGCTTGTGGCGAATCAGCCATGGACAACGCACCGCGACCTCCTTGTCGCCAGGACTCGGACCAAACCGGCGGACCGACGAAAACCCCTGCTCGGCAGCCCGCGGGAGTGTAGCAGCGCGGCGGGAGCGAATGCAAGATCGAAGCGGCCCTGCTAGCGTTCGAATTCGCACTCCGGCAGCTGGCGGCGAAGCTCCTGCCAGCCTCGCTCGCTGAGCGACGTGCCCCGCAAGTCCAGATAACGCAGGGTGGTCACGCCACCCAAAATTGGCACGGACGCGTCGGTAATCTCCGCGTTGTCCGCCAGATTCAAACGCACTAACTGCCCCAAATCGCCCAAATGCTCGATCCCGGCGTCAGTCAACCGGCTGTCCGCCAGCTCCAGATGCTCCAACCGAACCAACCGGCCGACAGCCGCCAGCCCGTCGTCACTGACCAAACCGGCCGACAACTCCAGACGCCGCAGGGAAACCAACTCCTCCAAATGCTCGAGCGATGTATCGTGTACCCCGGTCTGTCTCAAACGCAAACTGGAAAGGGCGTCCAAATCGGCCAAATGCTCGAACCCCGATCCACTGACCAGGATGTCCCGCAGGTACAGCGTCTGCAGTTGGCCGAATCGGGCCAGCGAGGCGAAGGCGTCGTCCGTAATGCGAAAACAGCGGGCCAGACTGAGGTCCACCAAAGGCAGTTCCGCCAGTTGCTCCAGACCGGCATCCGTGACCGAGGCGTCTTCCAATGTCAAACTGCGGAGCGTGGGGATTTCCGCGAGCACGGCCAGGCAGTCGTCGTCGATCGCGGCTCCGCCCAATCTCAGCACTTGCAACGCGGGCAGGTCCTGCAACCAAACCAAATGCTCCGCCGCGACCTGCGCACAACCGCGCAAATCCAGACGCTGCAGCCCCGCCAGCGGGACCAGATGCTCCAGGGCCTCGCCGCGGAATAAACCGTCCACCAGGCCCAAGCCGGTCAATTGCGAGAACGTTCCCAACACCGCCAGGGCTTCGTCGTCCACCTGAGGCGCTCGCTGCAAATCCAGCGAAGTCAACTCGGAAAGCGCGCCGAGCCGGCGGAGACCCTCGGCGCCGATCGGCGCATAGCGCAGCACCAGTTCGCGCAGGCCGGTCAACTGGGCAAGCACACTCAAATCGTCATCCGTCAGGTCGCTGCCGGCGATCCGCAAGCGGCGGAGATGGGGAAAAGCCAGCAGGTGGGGCAGGTCCGCTCCCTGGACGCTGACGCGGCCACCGGCCAGATCGATCCCGGTCAGCCGTCCCGCGTCGAATTCGAATTCGCCCGCCCGCTGCTCTACGGTTCGCACCGCCTCCACCCAGGCGGCGCCGGCCTCCGCGGGCGTGTGGCCCGCCCGCACCGCCGCAACCCATTCCTGCTCCCGAACCGCCGGTGGCTCCGGTTCCTTCACCGGCTCTTCCGGTTCCTCCGACGCCGCTTCCGACACCGGCGACCGGGCCTCCTCCGGCGATCGTGGTGACGGCCGGTCGCCGGCACAACCCACCCACAAGGCCACCATGAACCATGGGACACCGCGGCGAATCCAGACCTGGACCATCCTCATTCCCCCCCCGGGACGCGAAACCCGTTTACAATGTCCAAGGCTCGCGACGCGGCCGAGCCAGCATGGCGGTGGCTTCGGCATCGTCGATCACCTGCTCGGCCGCCGGATCCCATACCACCGAGCGCCCCAGTCGGATCGCAATGTCACACATCTGGCTGATGTTGTCCGACCGCACCGCCTGAGCCAGATCGCTGATCGGCGTCTCGCGACTCTTCACACAGTCGATGAAGTTCTGATAGTGGCCGCGACCGCCGGGCAACATCTCCTCGGGCGCCAACTGAAGATCGTTCAGCGATTCCGGGTAGGCCGAACTGCGGGCGGCACTGCGCGCCACGCCGACCCAACCGTCCTCGCCAATGAAACGCGTGTAGTCCGAACCTGGCGTGAATTTCAAGGTCACATCGTTCGCCATCTGGACGGTGACATCCCAATTGTAGACCGTGTCATACAGCCCTTCGGTGGGGACCGTGCCCGTGCCTTCGAAAGCCATCGGTCCGGCCAGGTCGCAGTCGCAGCCCCAGACCATCAGGTCCAAGGGATGCGAGCCCCAGCCAGCCAGATAGCCGATCGAGTAATCGTAGATCCAGTAGCTGCCCGGCGTCCGGCAGCGATCCGCCGTGTACGGGGCCATCGGGGCCGGGCCGAGCCACATGTCGTAATCCAAGTTGTCCGGG
>SLEY01000411.1 GCA_007124535.1 Planctomycetaceae bacterium | reverse complement strand
TGGCGCAGGCCTTCCGGTTGCGTCTGCCGCGGATCGTACGTTACCCTGACGCGGTGATCGCTGATATTGGTGCGGATGTCACCGACTCCCGCAACCCGCTCGAGCGAGGCGCGCACTAAGCCCGCGCAGTGGTTGCTGCCCATGCCCGGCACGATCAGCGCCGCCTCGGCCGAGGCCTGGCCGTCGCCGCCTTCGACCGACTTCGTCTCCGGAGGGCTCTGCAAACCGGGCTCCGCGTCGTGACAGTGGGGACAAGGTTCGTCGGGATTCATGGTACTGTTCCTCTTCGACTGGTCATCTTTGCGGACAATCCGCCCTTGGAGCGGGTCGCTGGTGGCGAAGCGGGCCAGCGGCTTTCCAGTAAACTATACGCAACTCGCGTACCATTCTTTCGTCCTGGTGACGGCGGCCTTTTCGACGGGGCCCGTGACGCGCTGCGACAGGTTGTCGTTCTCTCCGACCGTATGACGCGGATAGGCTGGCTGCGCATGGGGGCTGACCCGGGGCAATCAATTTGTCATATTTTCGCCAGACTTCCAATTTCCCCCAAACTACGGACCGATGCGGGAGCATGGCGACGTTCTTGTCGATGATCATAGGTCCGTCGGGCCGGAATGCCCAACCTAAGGGGATGGTCATCAGCCAACTTCTGGGCTTAGTGGCCCTTCCATTGGGATTTGCGGCACGCGGCACCGCACGCGAGTCCCGCCCGAGGTAGGCGATTCGACGGTGAGCGTGCCGCCGATCAGTTCCGCCCGGTACCGCATGATTTGCAAGCCCACGCCCGGTGGGGGGCCGTGTTCTGCAGGCAGGCCCTGCCCGTCATCGCGAATCTCCAGCACGGCCGCGGCGCCATCGACGGCCAGTTCGATTTCCACGTTCTTGGCGCGGCTGTGCTTCGTGGCGTTGGACACCGCTTCCTGGGCAATCCGGTACAGTTGCGTGGCCGTTCGACGAGCGGCCACGCGCGTCCGGCCGCGGCTACGGTACGTACAGGCCGTCGGGGTGGCCTCGCTGATTTGCAGGGCGAGTCCTTCCAGCGCCGTCTCCAGCGCTGGGGCGTCGATTTCCATGGGCACCAACCCCCGGGAAAGGTTCCGCGTCTTGCGGCGGATGCGGGCGATCACCGCGCCGATCTTCCCGGCCAACTCACTCACGTCCCTTTTCGAGTCGGTCAGCAGTTCGGTCAGCGTTTCAACGTACAGGGCCAGCCCGGTCAACTCCTGGCCCACGTCGTCGTGCAACTCCTGGCCGATGCGGCGATGTTCCTCATCGGCAAGGCTGAGCAGCCGGTCTTGCAGCCTCTTGCGCTCGATCACTCGCCCCAACTGGGTCCCCACGGCGAACACCAGGTCAGCCATTTCCGCATCGGGGGGAAGGGGCCGTTCGGCGAAGAATTCCAGCACGCCCGCCGAGTGGCTCTCGGCCATGATGGGAAAGGCGGCCGCTGCGGTCAGGCCCAACTCTCGCGCCCGCTGGGCCCGGGCGGGTTGCAATCCGCGGGCCAAGTCGGAGACCCAGTGCGGTTCGGCCGTCGCGTAGGCCCGTCCCGGCAGGCCCTCGCCGCGGCGCAGCGGACGCCGTAGCGTCCCTTCGTGAAAGCCGCTCAGTTCTAGTCGATCGGGGGGATGCCATGCACAAACAGGTACGAGGAGGTCGGGGTCGTCGTCGGCAGGAAGCCAAGCCTGGCCGCAAAGCCAGCCAGCGTGCTCGCCGACCCGCTGCAGGCAGAATGCCAGGGCCTCTCGCACCGAGGAAGCATGATTGGCCGTCACGGCCACATCGCACAGCAGTTGGACCGCGGCGGCCCGTTCGGCCACGCGCCGCTCGAGCGTCTCGTTCAGCGCCCGCAGCGCATTTTCCGCCCGTTTCTGCGGGCTGATGTCGGTCAACACCAAGCGGTACTGCCGCCGGGTGGTGTGCGGTTCGCTGGCGATGCCGGTGCGTACCAGTACCGACACCTCGCCTTCCGGGGCGTCCCCCAGGAGGAACTCGCCGATCAACTCCTCGTCAGGTTCCGCGCGGCGGCATGCCCGGAGGTACTCCAGAAAGCGATCTTTCACCTCGGGGGGTACGTACACGGCCAGCCGCTTTCCGAGCACCCGGCCCCGCTGGACGCCCAGCATGGTGCAGGCGGTGAGGTTGATTTCGCACACGGCGCCGACTTCGTCCACCGTGATGTACCCGACCGGCGCGAAGTCGAACAGATCGGCGTAGCGGTCGCGTGAGATCTCCAGTTCGGCCTGGGCTTCGCGCAAGGCACGGTTCTGCATTTGCAGCTCGATTTGGTGAACGCGCAGCTCATGGAGAAATTGGGGGGTACGATCGGGGGAAGGGAACTCGTCGTCCACAAACTGCTCAGCGGCCGCCTCCTCGGCCTGTTTCCGCAGGGCTTGCGGATCGTAGGGCAGGCTGGGTTCTTGCTCAGGCATCGGTCAACTCGCGCACGGTAAGCAGGATGAGATTCGGCAGCTCGCCCCCTGGCTCGATGCGTCGGGCGTCGAGCACCGCCCGCTTGCGACCAAGGCCGGGAAACTCGCGAACGATCTCGAACCCCTCGAAATCGGCGTCTTCCGGGATGATGTCTTCAAGCAGGTGTTTCAGGTCGGCGTCGTTCCACTCGCCTTGGCCCAGTTCGTAAACCAAGCAGCCTTCGGTCTTGCCGGCCGAGGTGCGGAAGGTGCGATAGAAGGCGCGATTCGTGGTGACCACGCGCAACTGATCGTCAAGGACCAGCAGGGGGTGGCGGATGGCGTTGACAATGCCTTCGGCCAGCAGGCGGGCGTAATTCAACTGCTCCGCCCGGCGGATGTCGGTCATGTCGACCACGGTGAGCACGGCGCCGGTGATGCGGTCGTCGCGGGTGCGGAAGGGGCGAATGCGCAGGGAGTACCAGCGATTGTGGTCGGAGGGCACTTCGGCCCGATAGGTGTTCAGCGTGCCGAGGACGTCGCGAACCCGGCTTTCCAAGTCGTCGACGCGGAGCCCCAGCTTCAACTCGCCGATCCGTCGTCCCCGGTCGCCTGATCGAAGGCCCAATTGGTGCTCTGCCGGCGGGGTGAATGTGCGGATGCAAAGTTCCTTGTTCAGCAGGATCACCGGGATGTCGACTGCCCGGTGCAGGTTGTTGAAATCGTCGATGGCCCGATTCGCCTCGGCGTTCTGATTTTCCAGTTCGGTGTTGAGCGTGTTCAACTCCTCATTGGTGCTCTGCAGTTCCTCCTTGGCCGTTTCCAACTCTTCGTTGGTGCTTTGCAGTTCTTCATTGGCCGACTGGATCTCCTCATTGGCTGCTCGGAGTTCCTCGGTGGTGGTTTCGTGTTCTTCGAGCATGCCTTGCATGGTGGCCTTCGTTTGCTGGAGTTCGCGGCGGAGCTGCTGGACGTCGCCCCCTTCGGCGGTACCCGCCGCGGCGGCGTCCTGATCCTCGGGCCCTTGCTCACGGTGCTGATTCTCCGGCGGCTCGGGCACCGGTTCGAACAGTACCAGGAAATGGGCGTCGGCGGTCTGGGATCGCCCCAACGGAAACACGCTCACGTCGGTGACGAGGGAGCCTCCGTTGGTTTGCAGGTGAACGCCTTCCCGGCGGGCCGGCGCCCATTCGGTGCGGGCTTCGTGGATCGCACCTTGCAAATCCAATGCCAATCCGGGGCGGGCCATCCGCAGCAGGTTCAGCGACGCCGCCCCCGGCGCGGGCTCCAAAAACCGCCCCGTCTGACCGCGGAAGTGCAGGATCTGCATTTCCTGGTTGATGATCACCCCCGGCGGCGCGTATCGGCTGAGCAACAGCTGATCGGCCTGCTGCTGCACGGTGTGGGACTCGGTGGGCCGAGCCGCCTTGGCTTTTCCTTCCGGTTCCCAATCCACCCTCGGCGACGGCGTTCCCAACCCGGACGGCAACCGGGCGGGAACCGCCTTCTTTACATAAATCTTATGCTCCCGGTCCACCAGCGAAAACAACTCGGCGAATCCGCCAATCGTCTCCGACTGGCCCAGCAACAAATGGCCCGACGGCCGCAACGCGTAGTGGAACAACGGAATCACCCGATTCTGAAGATTCCGCCCGAAGTAGATCAAAAGGTTCCGGCAACTCACCAGGTCCATACTCGAAAAGGGCGGGTCCTTGGCCACGTTCTGGCGGGCAAACACGCACAGATCGCGCACCACCTTGCTCACCTGGTAGCCCTCGCCGGAGTGGACAAAGTACCGTTGCAGCCGCTCGTCGGACATGTCGCCAGCGATGTTCTCGGGATACTGCCCTCGCCGGGCCGTCTCGATCGACTTCTCGCTGATGTCGGTGGCGAAGATCTGGATGGGCAGATGCATGTCGAGCTGCGCGAGATACTCCAGCAGGGCAATGGCGATCGAGTACGGTTCCTCGCCGGTCGAGCAGCCGGGAACCCAGATGCGGATGGGCGATTGGGGCCCCTTCTCCCGGACCATCTCAGGAAAGACCTTCTCCTTGAGGGCCTCGAACGTCCGCGGCTCGCGGAAAAAGCCCGTCACGCTGATGAGCATGTCGTCGAACAGGGCTTGGAGTTCGCGCGGCGTTTGCTGCAAGAACTTCAGATACTGCTGGGCCGAATCGATCCGGTGCAGCATCATCCGGCGGGCGATCCGCCGTTCGACGGTGCTCTGCTTGTAATGCGAGAAATCGACCTCCTTGGCTTGGCGCAACAGCACGAAGATCTTCTGCAGGGCCTCGGGGGCCCGCAAGGGCGATTCCTCGCGACCGGTGGCCGGACGGCATACGTGAGGGTGGCGGATGATCTGACCGAGTTCCTGGGCGATCTCGGGCGGCGGAAGCACAAAGTCGACCTGTTGGGTGGCGGCCGCCGCGTGCGGCATGCCGGCGTACTTGGCGCTCTCTTCGTCCTGCGCAAAAGTGACACCCCCCTCCGCCTTTATGGCACGGAGCCCTTCCGCACCATCCGAACCGGTCCCCGAGAGAACGACCCCGATGGAGCGGTCCCCCTGATCCTGGGCCAGGGAGCGGAAAAGATAGTCGATGGGCATGTGCCGGGCCTGAGCCTTCGGCCGTTCGAACAGTTGCAGGGTCCCGTGGATGACGCCCAAGTCGCGATCGGGTGGGATGACATACAGGGTGTCCCGTTCGATTCGCATCCCGTCCGATACCTCGCATACCGACATCTTGGTGGAGCGAGGCAGGATGTTGGCAAGATTGCTGACGTGTTTCGGCGAGAGATGCTGCACGAAGATCAGCGCCACACCGGCCTCGGCCGGCAAGTGCTGCAAGAACTGCTCCATGGCCTCCAGACCGCCGGCGGAAGCACCCACCCCCACCACGGGGAACCCAAGTTCATCGGAGGGCTCGCTCTGCTCCTCCGCGGCCGGTTGGGCTTCGTCGGCCGACGGCGCGCTTTCGGGCGCCGCTGCGCCTTGGGGCGGGTTTTCCATCGGCTCGCGGTCCGGATGCGTGTTCTCGTTCATGGCCGGGGTTCCTGACGGGTGAGGAGACTCAACCGTGCAATGTACCAGAAGCCGCGCCGCGGTCAATGATCCTCTTCGACCGCGGCGCGCGATTTGCAGGACCACGGGAAGTCCCGGCGGATCGGTTCCGCTGGGAAACGGTCCTTGATCAGGGAAGTAGGGAGAACGAAAAGATGAAGACCAAGACCCTCGAGATGCCGGAAGTTGCTGAGTGCGCGGCCGTCGAATGCGCTTACAACCGCGACCGTATGTGCCGGGCCCGTGCCATCACTGTCGGCGACGGAGCCCAACCGATGTGTGATACCGCCTGCAACACCGGGTCGCACACGCGGGCCGAATTCATTGCCGGCGTGGGAGCGTGCAAGGTATCCCCGTGCCGCCATAACAACGACCTGGAGTGCCAGGCCGACATCATCCGGGTGGCCCTTTCGGGTAGCCATCCGATGTGCGTAACCTTCGAAACGTGAGCCTCTGCGAAAACACGGCCGTAACGCCTTTGCGGATGCTGACCGGCGATCGGTCACGGTTCTGGCGGCGGGGAGGGGCGATACCAGAGTGATTCCCAGTATCGGCGATCCAGTTCGTAGGGGTCCAGCGGGCCTTCGCGCGGATAATCGGGCGCGAGGACCCCGTAACGCACCATTTCTCGGAGATACTCTTCGCGGGGGCGGAAATGGGGCATATCAAAGCGGCCGATTCGTTCGAGGTGTTCCTTGTTGGCCGACAGCGGGCGGATGTTCGAACCGTCGCCATCGCAACGGTACAGAATGGCCACCTGGGTCAGCCAACAATTGACCCAGCGATGGCAGCGGCTGGAGACGAACACGATCCCGCCATCGGGAAGATACGTGGGCTCGAGGTCGTCATAGGGGCCGTCCGTCAACTGCCGCAGCCCGCTGCCGTCGATTCCGATCTCGTACAAGTGAAAATAATCGGTGCCGCAGGGGCGGTACGAAAAGAGGATCTTTGCGGCACCGAGTCGGTCCCGGCTCAGATCGGGTACTTCCAGGGCGCCCGGTACTCGCGTCGCAGCAACCGGTTGGCCTCCTCGTCGCCGACCACCTGCTCGTTTTCGCCGTCCCATTCCAGCGTGCGTCCCAGTTTCATGGCCAGCATGCCCAGCAGACTCATCGTCGTCGCGCGGTGCCCGTGTTCGATATCGCACACCGGCCGTTCGCCCGTCCGGATGCAGTGCAGGAAATCGGCCCAGAGTTCGGGGATATTCTGGTGGTCGGGCAGATGCAGTTCCGGCTCGCGGTGGGTCGGTTCGCGGCCCCGCGCGGCAGGGTAGAAGGTGCTGCCGTCCAACCAGCCCAGGTGCAGGGTGCCTTGCGTGCCATAGAAGTAGATCCCGTACGGATGGTTCTCGGCATGGTTGCCGGCGTAGCGGCGGTGTTCCCAGACGGCGGTGAAGGAATCGAAGCCGAATTGGACGACCTGAGTGTCGGGCGCATCGGCGTTGTCCTTGCGGATCCATTTCGCCCCGGTGGAGGCCACCGTCTTGGGCCATTGCTCCTCGCTCCACCAGATGATCTGGTCCATCCAGTGGATTCCCCAATCGCCGAGGGTCCCGTTGGCGTAATCCAGGAAATGCCGGAAGCCGCGGGGGTGGATGGCTGGGTTATAGGGGTTCAGGGGGGCGGGGCCGCACCACATGTCCCAGTCCAAGCCTTCGGGCGGCTCCTCGTCGGGCGTGGGCGACCCGGGCCCCCCGCCCGAATGGACAAACGAGCGCAGCATGCCGATCGGGCCCAATTTGCCCTCGTGCAGGAAATCCATGGCCCACATGTTGTGCGGCGAGACGCGGCGATGCGTTCCCACCTGAACAATCCGATCGTTGGCTCGAGCTGCGTTGACCATCGCCCGGCCTTCCATCACCGTATGACCCACCGGTTTTTCGACAAACACGTGCGCCCCGGCGTTGCAGGCATCGATCGTATTCAGGGGGTGCCAGTGGTCCGGTGTGGCCACGATCACGATTTCCGGTTGCTGCTGTTCCAGCATCTCCCGGTAGTCACCGAACTTTTTCGGCGACTGGTTCGTCAGCTTCTGGATTTCTTCTGCGGCGGGGTCCAGGAATCGGCGATCCACATCGCACAGCCCGACCACATCGGATTGGCCGGCGGCGACGGCCGCTTTCAGGATGTTCATGCCCCACCAGCCGGTGCCGATCAGGGCCGTTCGATATCGTTTGGCTTTGTCCGCCCCGCGAATCCCCGGTGCGGCGAAAGCGGCACTGGCGGCCGCCGTGGTCTGAAGGAAACTGCGACGGGTCCACGTCATGATCGATCTCCCGAGGTCAAGTACAGCAACAGAAAAAATCGGCGGCCGGCAGGAACCGGGGGCCGGCCGCCAGAACGGGGATCACCCGCCCTGCGGCGCGTGCCTCCCGCGGCCTCAAGGCAACGGTTTGACGTAAATGTTGCGGAAGTACATCCGGCTGCCCGGATCATGGGCTTGCAGAGCAAAGGTGCCGCTGGACAACCGACGCGTGCCTTCCACGCCCTCCGGTTCCGTGTACTCCATGACCACGTCGCCATCGACCTTCAGGGTGATGTCCTGACCCTGGACGATGATTTCATACGTGAACCACTCGTGGTCTTCGTGGGGGGCCTCATCCATCAGGTCGGCCACGGCATAGACCGAACCGGTTTTGCGGCGGTCGCCATGCGTGGCATTCACCTGGGCTTCGTAGCCGTGGCGCGGCCACCCCTCGTATTGGAACTGGGTGTGGAAGAAGATCCCCGAATTGGCTCGCGGATAGGTATACACGTCCGATTTGAAATGGAAGTTCGTGAAATCGGCGTCTTCCACGGGGCCCTCGTAGAACAGATGCCCTCGCGGGCCATCCACCACGATCTTGCCGTCTTCGACGGCAAAGGAATCGGAATTCTCTCCCGCGCGCCAGCCGTCCAGGTTCTGGCCGTTGAATAGCGAGATCCAGCCCTCGTCGTCGGCTCGGGCCGTTCCGGCCGCCAACAGACTGAGACCCAACAAACAGACAGTTCCCATCTTCCAAGTTGCCATCTCTCGTTCTCCGTAAAAAAGTTGCCCAACGGATTGCCAAACGCCGGCCGCATCCGGGTCCGATTTCGCTGGTTGGCGAAGCTGGACGTTCAAGGTAGGTTGTCCGCCCGCGGCTGTCAACTCGGCGGAATCCGGGGGCCGGCAAAGCCTTCCGCCGCGTCCTCCGAACTCATCCCCAACTGGTGCATCTTGCGATACAGATTCGAGCGATGCAGGCCCAAGCGAGCGGCGGCGTCCGTCATGTTGCCCGCCGCCTGGATCTGTTGTTCGATATAACGGATCTGGAAGCGGCGCGTGGCTTCGGTCAAGGGCAGATCCAACGGCATGGCGTTGCTCGGCGGTTCCGGAGTCGTGCCGAACGCGAGATCGGCGGCGTCCACCTCGTCCCCCTGAAACAGATAAGCCAGTCGCTCCATCAAATTGCGGAGTTCGCGGATGTTGCCCGGCCAGTGATGTTCGAGCAGTCGTTGGCGGGCGGCGGGGGTCAAGCGAGGCGGGGTCCGCCGCGCCTTGACACAAAAATGGTTGAGAAAATGCTCGCCCAACAGCAAAATGTCTCCGTCCCGCTCGCGCAGCGGCGGCAGTTCCAGGGTGACGACGCTCAAGCGGAAGAACACATCCTCGCGGAAACGCCGTTCCCGAACCATTTTCGCCAGATTCTGATTCGTGGCGGCGATCACCCGCGCGTCGGTGGCAATCTGGTGGGAACCGCCCACGCGGACCACGACCTTCTCCTCCAGAACCCGCAGCAATTTCGCTTGCCCCCCCGGACTCAGGTCCCCGATTTCGTCCAGGAACAGCGTCCCGCCGCTGGCCAATTCGAATTTGCCGGGCCGCGCCTCGTGGGCGTCGGTAAAGGCCCCCTTCTCGTGACCGAATAATTCGCTCTCCAAGAGGGTCTCGGTCAAGGCGGCACAATTCACCGCCACGAACGGCTGGTGCCGCCGAGGACTCAAATAGTGCAATCGCTGGGCGACCACTTCTTTGCCCGTACCATTCTCCCCCAAGATCAGGATCGCCAATTCCGTCTCCGCCAACCGTTCCATGGTGGAACGCAACCCCTGGATCGCCGCGCATTCGCCGAGCAATTGCACGTGCGAGGCAGCTTGTTCCGCCAATTGGTTCCGCGTGGTCAGCAGTTGTTCCACCTGCCGGGTGTTTTCCAAGGCCACGGCCGCATGACCCGCCAATTCTGCCAAGGCCAGTTCGTCGTCGGGCGTGAAATCGCCTCGTGATTTGTTCAAGACTTCGAACGCCCCCAAACGATCCCCCCGCGAGGACTGCAAGGGGGCGCAGAGCAGATTTCGCGTGCGGAATTTCAGCTGGCGATCCACCCGATGGTCGATCTCGCCCCCCGCCTCCTGATGGTCGACCCGGCGAAGTTCACCCGTCTGAAGCACTTGGCCCACCACGCCCACGTCGTCGGCGATCCGCAGTTCGCCCTGCTCGACCCCCAGCGCGGGCCGGCCCACCAGCACGTGATTGCGCTTGTCCCACAAGAAAATGCTGGCTCGTTCGGCTTGCAGCAATCGCGTGGCGGCTTCGGCAATCTGCTGCAGCAGTTCGTCAGTCCGCTGCGTCTGACTCCACTGCCGCGTGATTTCCAGAACCGTCTGCAACCGCCCGATCTGCTGGCGCTGGCGGTGGCGGGTTCGCACGGTCCGCAATCCGGCGCCCAGCCACTCGGCCATCTGGGAGGTTCCCGGGACGGCTTGTCGGACCTCCCCCTGCGGATGATGGAATGCCAACACTTCGTTCAGCGGGTCCCACCCCGGAAGCGGGGCCGCACTCCAACCCTTCTGCACCACCGTCCGTTCGCTATCCAGCGCTTCGGCCAGCAAATCCCACGAGAGGGGGCGGTCCAGGCCGACTCGGGATAGTACCCGCCAACGACCCCGCTCGCCACGCAGCAGGACGGTGGCATCCGAACCCGCACCGGCCATCAACGTGGGCAACGCCTCGTCGAGGAACATTTGGGGATCGTCACGTTCCGCGGCCAGCATCAGCAATTGCTGGGCCATTTCGTACGCGACACCGGCGGCCTGGTTCGAAGTAACGATCGGGATGCCTCGCGAGTTCTTCAAGTTTCTCTGGTGGGGCCTATTCAGGGCGATTCGCGGTTCCTAGGATACCATGTGTTATCAAAATGACAAGTTTCCATGACATCAAATCGGCGACATGGCCCGCTTTTTTCGGGTTTCGAGTCCCGGAACGGGCGCCGTTTTGGTGAAGCACAATGTACAAACTGACTGAAAGGGTTATCCTAGAGAGAGCGTCCACCGTGCAACCGTAACTGCGATCGCCAACGCGGCCGCCTTGCCGCCGATCCGAGATAAGCGCAAATCGATTGGACAACCGTAGCCGTGAACCTGTGAGGAGGAATGGATGGCCCTGTTTGAAGGCAAAAAGGGACTCATATTAGGGGTAGCCAACGATCGCTCCATCGCCTGGGCAGTGGCGAAGACGATCATGGACCAGGGCGGTGAGTGCGGCTTCACGCATCTGCCGGACCGCCCGGGGGATGACAAGCAGAAGAACCGCCGCCGCGTAGCCCAGTGCCTGGAGGGCTATCCCCAGGCCCGTTTCCTGGTCCCGCTGAACGTCCAGGATGACGAGCAGATCGAGCATGTGGTGCATTTGGCGGCCGACACATTCGGTTCTTTGGATTTCGTGTTGCATTCGATCGCGTTTGCCGATCGGTTCGATCTGCAGCGCCCGACGGTGGAGACCAGCCGTGAAGGTTTCAAGCTGGCGATGGAGATCAGTGCCTACAGTCTGATCGCGGTGACCAATGCGGTGAAGGGCCACATGAGTCGGCGGGGTTCGATTGCGGCGATGAGTTTTTTCGGCGGCGAGAAGTGCGTGCCCGGCTACAATGTGATGGGGTTGTGCAAAGCGGCTTTGGAATCGGCCGTTCGTTACCTGGCGTTCGATATGGGGGCTCGGGGCGTGCGAGTCAATGCGTTGAGTGCCGGTCCGTTGAAGACCCTGGCTGCCTCGGCCGTGGGGGCCAATGCCATGTTCCAGCTGTACCGCTTTATGGCGCCCCTGGGCCGCAACGTGACGCACAAGGAGGTCGGCCAGGCCGGCGCGTTCCTGCTGTCCGAAATGTCCGATGGCATTACGGGCGAAATCCTCCACGTGGACGGCGGCTACAATGTCATGGGCACGCCCGGACGTTTGCTGGACGCCCTGAAAGATCCGCCGGCCGAATCCGGCGCCCTGATCTGACGCCTTCCTCCCTCCCCCAGGATTTCCGTGACTGAAATCACTTGCGCTGACATTCGCAATTTCTGTATCATCGCCCATATCGACCACGGTAAAAGCACCCTGGCGGACCGGCTGCTGGAAGCAACCGGGACCGTGACCGCGCGCCAAATGCGCGACCAGGTGCTGGACGATATGGAACTGGAACGCGCTCGGGGCATTACCATCAAGTCCCGAGCGGTGGCCCTGCGCTACCCGCGCGGGGACCGCCTCTTCGAATTGAACCTGATCGACACGCCCGGACACGTCGACTTTCAATACGAAGTCTCCCGCTCGCTGGCCTGCTGCGAAGGCGCCCTCCTGCTGGTCGATGCCTTTCAGGGAGTCCAGGCTCAGACACTGGCCAACACCTACATGGCCCTGAATCATGACCTGGCGATCATCCCGGCACTGAACAAAATCGACCTGAAACATGCCCGGCCGGGAGAAGTGATCGAGGAAATCGAACATTCGCTGGGCATCCCGGGCGATCAGGTGCTGCGGGTCAGCGGCAAGACGGGGGCCGGGATCGATTCGCTGCTGAACGCCCTGATCGATCACGTCCCGCCTCCCACCGGCGATCCCCGGGCCCCGCTGCAGGCCATGGTCTTCGATTCCCATTACGACCCATTCCGAGGGGCCATCACCTACGTGCGAGTGATGAACGGGCGGATCGAAAAAGGCCAGAAGATCCGCTTTCTCCAAGTCGATTCGACCCACGAGGTCCAGGAACTCGGGCAGTTCACCCCCCGGCCTCGACCCTGTGACCAATTGCAGGCCGGACAGGTGGGCTACCTGATCTGTAACATCAAGACGCTCCAGAACGTGCAGATCGGGGATACGATCAGCGTGCCGGGCTCCCATGCGGCTGTCCCGCTGGCAGGTTACGAACGCCCCAAACGTATGGTTTATTGCGGTTTGTATCCCGCCGACGGACAGGATTTCGCCGAACTGCGCGACGCCCTGGAAAAACTGGCGATCAACGATCCCAGCTTCGAATTCGAGGCGGAGAGCAGCGAGGCGTTGGGCTTCGGATTCCGTTGCGGGTTTCTGGGCCTGCTGCACATGGAAATCATCCAGCAACGGTTAGAGCAGGAAGCCGATGTCGATCTGGTCCAGACCGCGCCCCACGTGAACTATAAGATTACAACCAAACGAGGGGATCAATTGGAGATCCATCGGCCGCAGGAAGTGCCCGATCCGGGAGAGATCGAGGAGTTTCGCCAGCCGGTGATGCGTGTCAATCTGCTGATTCCCAGCGAGTCGATCGGCCCGATCATGAAACTTTGCCACGAGCGGCGGGGTATCCTTCAAAGCACCGAGTACCTGTCCACGACGCGGGTGATGCTGACGTACCGGCTGCCGCTGGCCGAAGTGATCTACGACTTGTATGACAAACTGAAAAGCGCCACGCGGGGTTACGGGACGATGGATTACGAGTTGATCGACTACTTTCCTGCCGATCTGGTCCGTTTGGATATCCTGGTGAACGGCCAGCGTGTGGATGCGCTCAGCATCATCTGTGACCGTGCGGACGCGGATCGCCGCGGTCGTGCGGTGGTCAAGAAGCTGAAGCAGGAGATCGATCGGCACATGTTCGAGATCGCGGTCCAGGCGGCGATCGGCTCGCGCGTGATCGCCCGCGAGACCGTGCCGGCGATCCGCAAGAATGTGACGGCCAAGTGCTATGGCGGAGACATTACGCGCAAGCGAAAACTGTGGGCCAAGCAGCGCGAGGGCAAGAAGCGGTTGAAGTCCTTCGGCCGGGTGGATATCCCCCAGACCGCGTTCATGGCCGTTTTGGAGACGGGGGCCGACAAGTGATCACCGACCCGGGGCATCGGGCGACGCTGTTCGAATTGCGGGAAGTGACGCATCACTACGGTCGCGTGTGCGCGCTGCGGGAGTTGAGTTTGCAGGTGTCTCAGGGGGCGATTGCGCTGGTCGGCCAGAACGGAGCCGGCAAATCGACGTTGATGCAGATCCTGCTGGGCCTGATCCGACCCAGCCGGGGAACCGCTTGGGTCCTGGGGCAAGGAGTTCATCGGCGGCCGCTGGCACTCCGCGGCCGGATCGGCTACATGCCCGAGCGGGATGCGTTGGTGACCGGATTGACCGGGATCGAATACGTGGCCTTGGCCGGCCAACTGTCGGGGATGCGGACCAAGCCGGCGTGGCGCCGCGCGCACGAGACCTTGTCCTACCTGGGCTTGGAAGAAGCCCGCTACCGGCGGCTGGAAGAGTTCTCGGTGGGGATGAAACAGCGCCTGAAATTGGCCGCCGCCCTGGTGCATGATCCGGAGGTGCTGCTGCTGGATGAGCCCACGTCGGGGCTGGACCCCGAAGGACGCACGGCGATGCTCGGCGTGTTGCGGAGCTTGGCCGACCGGCCGGACAAGTCGCTGCTGCTGTCCACCCATCTGCTGGCCGATATCCAACGCGTTTGCCGGCAAGTGGTCATCCTGGACCGCGGTACGCTGCTGCACAGCGGGCCGGTCGAGTCGTTGCGGCGGGCGCGGCCCCGCCGCTATCGCATCCGTTGGCAAGGCCCGGGAGAGGCGAGTTGGCTGCAGTCCCTGGAACAGCGGGGCATTCAATGGGTCGAGCCGCCGGGCCAAGGCGAGGCCTGGGTGACCGTGCCCGAAAATTGGACCTGCCGCCAGTTCTTCCGCGAATCACTGGCCCATCCCCTGGTGATCACCGGCCTGGAACCCGAGGAAGATGATCTGGAATCCATCTACGAACAACTCGTGACCGACGGCAGGAAACGCTGATAAACGGCTAACGTGTCCCGGGCCATCCGGGCGGAAGAGAAATGGTGGAACACCGCCGATTGACCGGCGACCCCCATCGCCGCAAGCCGATCCTCGTCCCGCAGCAGATCGCCCAGCCGAGCGGCCAGGTCCCGCGAATCGCCGGGGGCGCTGAGGAACCCGCCGCCCGTCATCTCCAGTAGTTCGGGAAAAATGCCGTGGTTCGGTTGCACCACCGGGACCCCCGCCGCCAAAGCCTCCAGCATGTACAATCCCTTGGGATCGGGGTACGTCGCCGGCACGCAGAATACGTCCAGCCCGGTGAGAAAGTCCAGTTTCGCCGCTCGGTCAACCGCTCCGGCATAGTGGAACGCCTTCTCCAGACCGGCCGCCCGCAGCTTGCCCAATTCCCTCTCCAGATAGCTGTGATGGTCCTCGCCCAACCATCCGGCCACGTGCAATTCCAGGTCCTGATACTCCGGCTGGCGCCGCAGCGCCAAAAAGGCATCGACCAGCACATGCAGTCCCTTTTCCGGAGCCAGACGAGCCAGATAGCCCAGGCGACGATTCCGCCCGTGGCGCCGGCGCGCCAGCCGTAACGGGCGAAAGTCCTCGACCTGGATCCCCAGGGGCACTCGCACGATTCGCTCTCCAGGGATGCCCAAATAGGTGCTCATGTGCTGGCCGTAAAACCGGCTGTTGACCAGAAAACCGTCCACGCGCGCCACGACCCCACCCAACTCCCGAAAGACTTGGGCTCGATAAGGCTCGCAGAGGGCATCCAGGAAAACGTCGTCACCCTGAAGATTCACCAGGATAGGGACATTCATTACCCGCTGGAGTTCGGGAATACAGCCCCCGATCAACAGGTTCGTCAGCACCACCAAGTCCGGTCGCACCTCCTTTGCCATCCAGCGTGCCAGACGCCGGACCTCCTTACGCTGGTACCCGTGGTGGCCACGCAGCATGGACAGGGTCAATGCGCCCAATTCTTTCGGATCGATACTCAGCCCACGGGATGTCACCCATCGCAAGAACCGCGGATGATCCAGGATCCGATCCAAGAGCGGAGGCAGATGCCGGAACAGGCGGAATTTCTGCTGCAGGTAGACGTTCACCCCCCCAAAAAACACCCGGTCGATGCTCACATCCCG
>SLEY01000607.1 GCA_007124535.1 Planctomycetaceae bacterium | reverse complement strand
TCCCTTGTGTCCAAACGGACGGGCACGGGCTCGGGAGGCTTTTGTTCTTCGTCTTGGTCGGCTGCCGGTTTCGCTTGCGGTTTTGCCGAAGCCTGTGCCCAACTCGACGCCGTTGTCAAAACGATGAATGCCCACGCCAGACCACGCAACCAGCGGGGGCCTGCCGCCCACGTGTGGAAAATCTCCCCCAGTGCCATTGCTCTTAACATGCTCGCACCCCAAATCGACCGGAATACTGAAACCGCAACCCTACCCACTTCTATCCTAAAGAGCGGCAACCGAAACGTCAACGAAAAGCCGGGCGACCCTGCCAGACGCCTGACGCGGAAACCTCGATTGCGGCACGCTTACCACGCCGAACCGCGGGGCCCCAAATCCCCCGGGGGATAACCCAAATTCTGGAGCATCCGACCGTGAAAGCCACCGTACCATTGTGGGTAAAACTCAGGTGTATCGCTCCAATATGGTCGCTCGGGCACCCGAACGGGCGGTTCGGAAACGGCCTCCCGAATCGGTGCGGGTGAAAAGAACCGGCGTAACCGGCGGCGTTCGCGTGGCGCAGCGTCCGCCAGCGAGGCGCCGATCAGAACGACGGTCATCAATAGCAATCCAATTCTGCCGTATCGCATTGCAGCGTTCCCCCCTTGGATGAATCATGCCGGGGCCACTCGAGTGCCGGTTCGGACAGGAATTCACGGGGAGCGGAAAAAGGTTCCGCCGGACGAACAAGGCGCCGTGCGTGATTCCCCCAGCAACTCGGTGGGCCCGTGCCCGGGATTCGGCCTCCTAGCCTGTCTACCACACGCAGCGCGGCGGGCAACCGGTAGCCGGGAAAAGGAGGCCGTCCGGGACACGGATCATGCCGTATTTAACCGAAGTAAGGGAATCGCGGGGCGACTGGCCGACCCGAACCATACGATTCCGGGGGGCCGGGCACTCAGGCCGCTTTCTACAACGTGACCTTCCAGGGGTCGCGCACCTCGCGGCTCATCAACCGGCTGGCTTGCTCGTCGCCGACAAAATCGTATTGGTCCGGATCGAAGCGGACCGGGCGATCCAGCAGCATGGCGATGTTGGCGATGTGGCACGCGTTGACGGAATGGGCATGGGTGAAGACATCCGAGATCGGCTGTTCCCGACTCCGGCAGCAGGCAAAGAAATTGTCCATGTGGCTGCGTGGTTCGCCCCCATACAGTTTGACAACCTCTTCGTCCAACCAAACCTTGTCTTCCTCGGTCAGTTCTTCGATCGGGCGTCCGGTCAGTCCTCCCCGATTGACGCGGATTCGTCCCTGATCGCCGCTGATGATCAGCTCGTTCGTGCCGCTGTAAAGTGTAATCTCGTTGCCATTGGCCAGTTTCATGTCCACTTTGAAGCGGTTCGCCACGTTGTAGCTGACCGGCAGGTCCTGGAACGGATTTTCACCCAGCAGGGTATCGCGCGTCAGTTCGCGGCCGAGCGGAAAGTTGCTTTCGACGGGGGTCGCTTCCACCACCCCCGTTTGGTCCCCATTCAAAGCCCAAAGGGCGATATCCGTATGGTGGACCCCCCAATCGGTAACCTGCCCGCCCGAGTATTCGAACCACCAGCGGAAGTTCCAGCCAATTCGGTTCGGGCTGAAGGGCACTTTCGGCGCCGGGCCCAACCACAGGTCCCAATCCAGTTCTTCCGGCGGCTCCTCCGTGGGGAACGGGCCGCCGCTGGTCGCCCCTCCCACCGAGCTGAGCGCGTGGAGTTTGTCCCCCAATCGTCCGCTGCGCGCGATGACGACCGCTTTCAGGAACCGGCGATGATTCTCCGTCCGCTGCTGGGTCCCCACCTGGAACACGCAGTTCGTCGCTTTGACGACCTCGCAGATCTGCTGGCTTTCCTCAATGGTCAGGGTCAGCGGTTTCTCGCAATAGACGTCTTTGCCCGCCTGCATCGCATCGACACTGATCTTGGTGTGCGAGTGATCCGGGGTCCCGCAGACGACCACATCGATGTCTTCCTTGTCCAGCATCTCTCGGTAGTCATTATAGATCGTACAGCGGCCGTCATACCGGTTGGCGAAGCGCTCGGCGTTCCCCCGATGCACGTCGGCACAGGCCACCATATTGCCTCGGCTGCCCGCTTGGTGTCCGATACCGGCGCCGCGGCCGCCGGGGCCGATCACCGCCACATTCAGGCGATCGTTGGCTTCCAGCGCATGCGCGGAACGGTTGGTCCAGATGTAGGGTGCTGCCAACCCGCCGGCTGCCAATCCGGCGGTGGTCTTGATGAAATCACGGCGTGTCGATTGGTTACTCATGAATCGCTCCGTAAGGGTCAAAGAAGACAATCGGGCCAAGTATACGCCAGCTTACCGAGTGCTGGCAACAATCACCGCTTGAAATGGGGACTCTTGCGTGAAACGGGACTGCCTATATCAGGGGTCGGGTTCGCCGGATTCCAGCAGGCGGCTCCGCCACGTGTGGAACAGGTCCCGGAGTTCGGAGGTCGCGGCTTCGGTCACCAAATCGGCTTTGTCCGCATTTAGCAGGGCGAGTGCCACGTTCCGGTGCCGGTTCCAGTCTTCGAGTTCGAAATCGCGAATATCGACATACGTATGCTCCAGCCCCGGATTCAACTTGGCCACCACGTGGGTACTCTCGGCGGCTCGCACCACGTGGTAATGGAACGCTCCGTAGATCAGACCGGCACCGCAAACGACGCCTACGGTAAAACATCCGAATCGACCCATCGTACAACTCCTGTGTGACGCGAGACAAAATGTATTGGGGTCCCGCCACGGGCCAGTGGCGGGGAAGGAACACGTTGCGGGCTTTCTATTCGATCATTCTAGGGGTAGCCGTCCAACTGTCGATAAGTTAGGTTGACCCCCGGCACGCCCGCGGAAGCCGGGGAGAAAGATTCTGATTCGTGCGGGAAGACCCGCAAGGACCCAGTGGTGGGGAGCAATGGCCGTGGCAAACCTTACGGAATACGTCAGCTTGGCCGAAAAAAGCATTCGGATTTGTAAACAGCGGAAACGAGGCAAAAAAATTGCCGACTCGCTGGGCAATGAACTGACCGGAGGTGGCGTGTTGATGCGAGCCATGATCCTCCGGTGGCTGCTGGCACGGCATGTCCTGGCCCAAGAGGAACGCGTTGTCGGCCTGCTGCTGCCGCCGACCGTGGCCGGTGTCGTGGCCAATCTGGCCCTCGCTTTGGACCGCCGCACGGTGGCGAACCTGAACTATACCTTGTCCTCCGAAGTGAACAACGCCTGTTTGGCCCAAGCCGGTATCCGGCACGTGGTGACCAGCCGCGCGTTCATGGAAAAAATCCAACTGGAATTGGATGCAGAATTGGTCTATCTGGAGGATTTTCGGGCACGAGCCAGTTGGCGGGACAAACTCAATGGCGCCCTGGCGGCCTTCGGTGTGCCGGCCAGCCTGCTGAGCCGCTGTCTCGGCTTGCACCAAGTTCGTGGCGAGGATCTGAACACCGTCGTTTTTACCTCGGGATCGACGGGCCTGCCAAAAGGCGTGATGCTGACCGAGGCGAATATCAGCTCGAACGTCCGAGCGGTCCAGGAGGCGATCGCCCTCCGCCGCGAGGATGTGCTGCTGGGAATCCTGCCCTTCTTCCACTCCTTCGGCTATACAGCCACTCTCTGGACCGTATTGACCATTGATGTGCAGGGGGTGTACCACTATACCCCTCTCGAGGGCAGGCAGATCGGGAAACTCTGCAAAAAGCATGGTGCAACGGTGCTTCTGGCAACCCCCACCTTTTTGGGCACGTACTTGCGTCGGTGCGATGCGGACGATTTCCGTTCGCTGGATGTCGTGTTGGTGGGAGCCGAGAAACTGCCGCGGGACGTAGCGGATGCTTTCGAGTCACGTTTTGGTGTACGGCCTGTCGAGGGGTATGGCACGACCGAATTGTCGCCGCTGGTCTCGGTCAACATCCCGGCGTCGAGGGCTTTGCCTGGCCAGAGCGGGGAGGTGCGGGAGGGCACCGTGGGACGCCCCTTGCCGGGGATCAAGGCACGAGTGACGAACCTGGAGACCGGCCAGGTGTTGGGGCCGGGGCAGCCGGGCATGTTGTGGATCCAAGGTCCGAATGTGATGAAAGGCTATTGGGGACGCGAGGATCTGACGTCCGAGGTCATCCAGGACGGTTGGTATCGCACGGGGGATGTCGCGGTCATCGACCACGACGGTTTCATCCAAATCACGGGCCGGGAGAGTCGTTTTTCCAAGATCGGCGGGGAGATGGTGCCTCACCTCCACATCGAGGCCATCTTGAACGAAATCTTGAGCGAGTTCACCGCGCCGCCCGAAGACTCGGAGGGGCCAGGGGGCCCGATGGTGGCGGTGACCGCCGTACCGGATGCCAAAAAAGGCGAGCGGCTGGTGGTGGTGCATACGGAGTTGCCCAAGTCGCCGCAAGAGTTATGCCGAGCCCTGGCGGACCGGGGGCTGCCCAATCTCTACGTCCCCTCCCCCGATAGCTTCCATCAGGTACCAACGATGCCCGTGCTGGGCACGGGCAAATTGGATCTGCGAGCACTCAAGCAGGT
>SLEY01000119.1 GCA_007124535.1 Planctomycetaceae bacterium | reverse complement strand
ACGCAGTACCTGCACGATGGACGGGTGTTGGCGGATCGCCGGCAGGATTGGCGGGGGGCCGTGGCACTTCTGCAGCAACAGGTTGCGGACCGCGATGGTCCGGTTCTGGTGCGCAGCGGTTTGATTGAAGCCGACCGTTTGCGCCGACCTCACCACCCTCGGGTGCGGGACTACTGCCTGTTGCCCGTACGCGGGCTGTATCGCCTGGAAATCCCGCCGGACCGGCTGGAACCGTTGCCCACATCCGGGAGTGAACAACTCACCGACCAGCAATGGGCTGCGATTCTTGGCGCCGGGGAGGCGTGGTTCTTGTTAGCCGGCACCGCCGCCACGGTTCAGCGGCTCCAAGACAGAATCGTTGCGACTTTGGTTGAGCAAGGTCAGCGGGTGCACGTCGAGCGCGCATTCTTCGGTCATGTCGCGGTGCTGCATCTGCAGCTGGCGTCCGGGGATAGCGCGGCGGAGGGCGCCGCATTTCGCCGCGCCCCGTGCGGGAACGGGACGCGGTGCGTTGCTCGGGATGCTTCGACGGCCTGCGGGGATCAGCCGTTCGTTGCCGGGGCCGGGGCGTGATTCAGTTGCTGCTGCAGCGCCTCGATCGCGCGCTCCAATTGCGGGTCCTCCAGCTGCATATCGTCGCCGTTGTCGGATTCCGGCGGGGACGGGCGGCGCAGACCGTCTCGTTCTCGACGTTGGCGGCGCACGCGATCCGCTTGCTCCTCGGTCAAGCTCACTTCCAATCCGGGATCGGGGCGCACCCCCCAGTCCTCCTCCTCACCCGCCTCGCTGGCGCGGTGGATATTGTTCCCGCTGGGCCGCCAATAGCTGGCCGTCGTCAACTTCATACCGGCTTGGCCCCCTTCCAGCGTGACCACGTTCTGCACCGTTCCCTTGCCCCAAGTGCGGCTCCCCACCACGCGTGCCCGGCCATGATCCTGCAGGCAGGCCGCCACGATCTCGCTGGCACTGGCCGAAAACCCATTGATCAGCACCACGATGGGGACATCGGAGTCCACCAATTTGGATGAAGTCGCGGAGTAGGTTTCCAGCGTCACGCCGCCACGGCCTCGGGTACTGACGATGGCGCCTCCGTCCAGGAACAGATCGCACGTATCGACCGCGGCGGTCAGTAGCCCTCCGGCGTTATCGCGCAGGTCCAGCAGCAGGGCTTCGACCGGTTCTTGTTGCAGGGTGGTTTTCAGTTCGTCCACCGTCCGTTCCCCGAAGTTAATCAAGCGAATATAGGTAATTCGTGGATCTTCGTTCAGGTTAAACCCCCAGGAGCCATCTTCCCGGCGGTGGTCTCCCAGCACGGATTCGACCGGAATGATTGCCCGCGTGATTGTCACGTCGACCGGCTCGTCTTGGCCCGCCTTTTGCAGACGCAGCTCGACCGGCAGCCCCGGTCTACCCCGCATCAGGCGGACGGCTTCGGTCAGCGAGATCCCTTGGGTATCGCGGCCATCGATGGCCAGGATCAGGTCGCCTGCGGAGAGTCCTTTCCGGTAGGCCGGGGTATCCAGCAAGGGGCTCATGACCATCAGTCGTTTGGTATCCGGGTCGATTTCGACCAGGATCCCCACGCCGCCGAACTCCTGGTCGAGCGACTCCTGGAAATAGCCGAACTCTGTAGGTGAAATATAGCCGGAATAGGGATCCAGTCCCTCGGCCATACCGCGCATGGCATCTTCGTACAGCTGTCGATACCCGACCTCTTCCAGGTAGGTCGCGGTGACCAGATTCATCGCTTTCGCGAGCCTGGCGCCATAGCGATTTCGGTCGGCGCGGGAGTAGCAGGTCAGGGAGATCACGATGGCCAGGAACAGCGTGGTCAGGTTTCGCAAGGGCATCGCCGAGAGCACCTCGAAATGGTTAGAACAAGAAGTCAGAACGGGTTAACGGGGAAGTCGGATTATCCCGGAAAACCGATTCTCCTATTGTCAGGAATTGTCGCCGGGTGGACAATACCCTTACGGATGCCGTAGTCCCAGGTTCGACGTCACGGGTCGTAGCCGGGGTGCCGCGCGGATTTTAGAACGGGTTCCGGTTGCGCGAGGGCGCGGCGAAGTTGGTGACGCGGGCTCGGCCGAACCGATGTACGGGGCAGAGAGATTTGGGCGATTTGGAACACAGGAGAAGCGACGTGATTCAGTCAATCCGGTTGATGCTGATATCCGCAGTGGTCCTCGCGTGGGGAGCGACGTCGCTGGAAGGGGCCGTGGAGTTTCAGCTTTTTTCGGACCGGGCTCAATTCGAGGCCGCCACCTCTGGCTGGGACATGGAATTCGAGGGGTTCAACGAGGAATTTGACCTCGATTATCTTCTTGAGTTTCCCGGCTTCTCGTTAGGAGCCGACCCCAACCCCCTTTCCTACACGGACGACCTCCGCTTTGTAACGGACGGCGGTGCCGTGCGTTTTCCCGGCACCTGGCCCACTCAGGAGATGACCTTTAGTTTCACGAATCCTATCAACGTTTTTGGCATCGACATCAACGACTGGGGAACGACGGGTTCGGGGGTGTTGGAAGTAACAAACAATACGGGTACCATCGATGAACACCTGGGCAGCGTCGCTGACGCTGATCATTTACCCTTAGGAAATACGATTTTCTTCGGGCTGATCGACCCAGAACCGTTCAATTCGGTTTCCATTCGGGCCACCACGGATGGGGATACTGTGGGTTTAGACAAGCTGTCTTATGGGGGGCCGATGGTGGAGCAGATCCCGGAACCGTCATCTTGGTTCGCCTGGAGCGGGTTGGCCCTGTGCGGATGGGCCTTCGGGTGGCGCCGCCGCAAACAACGCGCCGGCCAGCCTGCGTCGTGATGCTGAATGTGAACCGCCGCATCCAGATCCCCTTCCGCGAGTTCCAGTTCACGTTCGCGCGCAGCAGTGGCCCGGGGGGCCAGAACGTCAACAAGGTGAATTCCAAAGTCATTTTGCATTGGCCGGTCGCCGATTCCCCCAGCTTGCCGACCGATGTCCGACGCCGGTTCCTCGCACGCTACCGCAACCGGATCAACAAACAGGGCCAACTGGTCCTGCATTGCCAGCGGCATCGCGATCAGCAGCAGAACGTGTCGGATTGCCTGAACCTGCTGAAAACCCTTCTCTTGGAGGTGTCTGTTCCCCCGAAGCATCGCGTGGCCACACGGCCGACGCAAGGTTCGCAACGCCGGCGTGTCAAGGAGAAAAAGGCACGCGGGCACATCAAACGTCTGCGCCGCAAACCCGGGCCGGACGATTAGTTTTTTGAGGGAATCGACCAGCCGCCGCGAAATTGTCGTTCCAACGAACTGGGGGAATTGGTACAGTGCCGCTCTCCACTGTGTTCCTGGCGACCCTGCGGCGGCCGATCGATGACGATCATCACCCGTTACATTCTGGGCGAGTTCCTCAAGGTGTTCCTGATCGCCTTGGCCGGGATGAGTGTGTTGATGCTGATCGTCGGGTTGGCCCAGGAGGCGATTCGCCAAGGCTTGGGACCGCAACCGATCTTGCGACTGATCCCCTACGCCGTGCCCAATGCCCTCCGTTTTGCGGTACCGGGCACCATGCTGTTTGCCGCATGCAGCTTGTTTGGGCGGATGTCGGCAACCAATGAGGTGGTGGCGCTGAAATCGCTGGGCATCTCGCCCCTGAAGATCATCACGCCCGCCCTGACGCTGGCGTTCCTGATCAGTCTGGTCGCGGTCTGGCTGAATGACGTGGCCGTGTCATGGGGTCGGATTGGCATGGAACGGGTTGTGCTGCATTCGGTCGAACAGATCATTTATGGGATGCTGCGGAGCCAGCGCTCGTACAGCACCCGCCGTTTCTCCGTGAATGTCAAAGACGTCCAGGACCGGAAACTGTTGCGGCCGATGATCTGCTTCCACTCGGAGGGGGACCAGCCCCCAATCATGTTGACCGCTCATGAAGCCGAACTGCGATTGAATGCGGAGCAGGGCATTTTGAGCATCCTGCTGACCGACGGCGAGGTGACGGTGGGAGATCAGCTCTCGATGGTGTTTCCCGACACACTCGAGCGGGAGGTGCCGTTGCGGGAGGCATCTCGGCGGGGTTCCGCCACGACGAGCCCCTCGAATTATCCCATGTGGAGCTTGGCCCCTTCCATCGAAAGGCAGCAGGACCAAATTGAAGAACTCCACCGGGAGCTGGCTTTGGAGGCCACCGCCGCCTTGGTCTTGGGAGACCTCCAGGCCCTGAGCGAGCCGGTTTGGGAGGAACGGCACGAGCATTTGGACTCGGCCTACGAGCGGCTCCATCGTTTGCGGACGGAGCCTTGGCGGCGCTGGGCCAACGGTTTCAGTTGCCTGTTTTTCGTATTTGTGGGGGCGCCGATGGCGATTCGCATGCGGAACGCCGATATCTGGACCACCTTTGCGACCGTGTTCCTGCCGATCCTGCTGATCTACTATCCTCTTTTGGCTTATGGGGTTGATCGGGCCAAGGCGGGGGATGCGGTCCCGATTGTGGTTTGGATGGGCAATCTCTTTCTCGGGGTACTCGGGCTCTGGCTCCTCCGCCAGACGATCCGCTATTGAGGGT
>SLEY01000301.1 GCA_007124535.1 Planctomycetaceae bacterium | reverse complement strand
ACTTCGCCGCCATGCTGGACTTTGTCGAACAGCATCACCTGCGGCCGGTGGTCGACCAGGTGTTTCCGCTGGACGACGCCAATCGGGCCCTCCAGCGAATGGCGGAGTCGGGCCAATTCGGCAAACTGGTGTTGAACTGCAATATCTGAGCCGGGCGGAACCGACTCGAAGCTTGGCCATTGAGAAAAACGCGCGCCGGGCTCTTGCCGAAGGTGCCGGGGCCCATACAATCTGAATTGGTGGGTGTGCGACTTTTCGGTCCCCGCTGGGATTCGCGAGTCCCTTGGGCGCCGGTACGGCGGCAGAAAGGGGGCAATCGTGGCGAACAAGCGTGCTGGAGGGCGGGCTCGCAAGACGGCCAAGCTCCTGGCGGAGGCGCGTGCCGAGCACGCTCCCGATCGGGCACGTGGGGATGATTCCGACGGCGCCCCACCCGGGCCCTTCTCGCTCTCGGGCACGTTCTTCGCGCGGGCGGCGCTTGCCGGCAAACGGCGTGATCGGCTGGAACCGTACCTCGGCGACCAATGCCTACCACGAACTGCTACCGCTGGCCGGCAGACCAACTCACCCATCCGCCCGCCACCGGCCCGCTTTCCGTCATCCGCCAACCCGACGGCCGCGCCGTCGTCCGCGTGGATCTTCCGCCGGCGGGAATGGCGGTGCGGGCACCGTGACCGGTTTGCACCGGATGAACATCGTCACCAGTCCGGGCACAGGAAGCCAGTTGAGTCACAGCCCTCGGAAAACGCCCCCATCGAAAAGAAACTCGGTTTGGCTCTCTCCGGCGGGGGGTTCCGGGCGTCGCTGTTTCACCTGGGGGTGCTGAAGCGGCTGGCGGAATTGGACTGGCTGCGGCACGTATGCGTGATGAGCACCGTCTCCGGCGGATCGATCCTCGGCGCCCTCTACCTGCTGCACCTGAAGCTCCGCTTGCAGAGGGCGATCGGACCGCTGGGCCGCAACGATTACGTCCGCATCGTAAACGACATGGAGGTCGACCTCCGGCGGGCAGTGCAGTGCAATCTTCGCACGCGCCTGTTCCTCAATCCGCTGGCCAATCTTGCCGCCGTGTGCCTGGGCCGTTCGCTTGGCCGGCGGATGGCAAGGCTTACCACTCGCGTCCTGTACCGGCCGATCATCGAGCGATTGTTCCCCGGCCAAGACGGCTGGGCGCGCAAGGGAGTTCCCCTGGCCGAGGTCAAGGTCGCTCGCCAAGGGAAACCGCCGGTGGCCGACCTGGAGGGCTATAACGCCCACGTCCCGGATCGCATCCCGAAGCTGGTCCTCAACGCGACCTGCCTGAACACCGGCCGCCCATTCCGGTTCACGTTCGCTGAAGTGGGCGACCCGCAACTCGGTTCCATCCCCTTTGACTGACACTTGGCCTCTTAGTTCTTAGTTCTTAGTTCTTAGTTCTTAGTTCTTAGTTCTTAGTTATGCATGCAGTATCCACTGTCCGGTCGTGCTCGCCTCCGGCATGGTCGACCGCAAGCTGCTCCTTCGAACGAAAACCACGAACTACGAACCACGAACTACGAACTACGAACCGAACGCCAGCGATCGCCCGGGGGTCAATCCAGGAAATCTTCGGCCGCCAGTCGCTCCGGAACGTATTGCTCGGTCACATAACTGACACTCTTGCTGATCAGGGCCTCCACCTCCAGCTTGAACCCGTTCTTCAGCATCTGCTCGATCTCCTTCTTCCACCGCTTCTTCTTTTCGAACCAGGGGTAGCTGGCGATCTGCTTGGCCCGCTTGATGTCCGCATCGCTCAAGGTGATTGTCACGCTGGGGGACAGGCCGCAACGTTCAAAATCCTGACTGCGAATCCCCACATAGCGGGCATCAGGAATCGCCATCCGACCGGACTCGTAAGCCAGATTGATCGAACCCTGTTTGATCACACTGTAGATGTAATAACCCCAAGGATCGTTATCCAGCAGGCAGTAGACGGGCAGATTCTGCTCGTAGTGCAAACGGTGCAGCAGTCGGCGAACCCCCCGAGGTGGTTGGCCCTGGCCATGCGTCAGGATGCAATTGTGCTTTCGCCAGAATTTGTCCTCGTTGAAACGCCGCCAGACCGTGTCCTTTTCGACATGCAGCACGAAATCGGCATCGCACTTGACGAACTCGATCACCTCCGGCTCGACAATCGAGGGGATACTATATCCGCCCGAACCCATGCGGGAACAATCGATTTCATCGCCGCTGTCGATCAGCCGCAGGTTGCCGACCATCGAACCGCGGTTCGAGGCGTAGACGTGGAGTTCCTCACGCAGGGCGTTCAGGGTCACTTCCACATCTTCGATCACCGGATCGCAATCCGATTGGTCGTCGAAGGTCTCCTCCCGGGCCCCTTCGATCGAGTGTTTCAACAGGTAGTACAGACCACGGATGCTGGTGGTCTTTTCCTGTTCGATCAGCTGTTTGCAGCCGCTGCTGACCAGCACGGTCTGCATGAAGCTTCTGGCTTGGGACAGATTGAACAGTTCGCGGCGGTTCGTTCCGCTGCCCATTTCGATGAAGCGTTTGGAGCTGTTGTAGCGGACGTTGGACAGCGACCGCGAGGGGATATCCAGGTACGGATCCTCTTCCTGTTCGGCCGTTGCCACGATGTCGTCGGCCAGGGCGACCAGGGCGTCCAGGGTCCGCTGATCCGCGGCGGTCCGCGGGGCGGGGGAAGCCGGAGCGCGCCGGCTGCGTTTCTTCGCCATCAGGGGGTCTCTCTCTCCTCACACGGGTTGACAATCTCACCCGTCATCCCGGTGCGTACCTTCCAAGGGGTATCCCAGCGAATTCTGGGGTATTCGACTGCTTTCGGCGGCCCGGCGCAACGCCAAAGACGCGTACCGGCCTCTCACCAAAACTGAAAAGCTAACACAATCCGCCCCATCGCCCAAGCCCGGGTCGGTTTTGGCCCGAAATTTGCAACCACGCTCCGGAAGGCTGCGGTTGTCCGGCCGTCGCCCATTGAGCACTTGGCAGTGCAGCAGAACCGGGAAACGGTGAATTCCGTAAAACAACTTGGCGGATGCCCCGGGGGACCGCCCGCTGCGAATGCCTGCTTTTGCGGCAGAAAACGCCGAAGAAACAGGCAATGCCACGTTCGGCCGCGTTCCCTGATCATGGATGGGTGGGCGGCAAACCTCAGTTTCCCCGAATTGCATGCCTCCGCACCGCGGACCTGCAATTCGGCCATGAGGTTGGCGTGTAGTTGCAACCGAGGGGATGTCGATTTATGATGAAAGTAGTCTCCTTCTGGTAACTGCCGCCGAAACCTTCGTTTCACGGCAAACTAGTTTTCAACCATTTTTGGCGAGGATTTCATCGTGAGATCTCACTCTTTCAGGCGGAGCGCTTTTACCCTGGTAGAACTCCTTGTGGTGATTGCGATTATCGGGATCCTGGTGGCCCTGTTGCTGCCAGCGATTCAGGCGGCTCGCGAAGCGGCGCGACGAGCCCAATGCACCAACAACCTGCGGCAGATCGGCGTGGCGATGCACAATTACCACGATACCTACCAGACGCTGCCGGCGGGCAGCTTCAATCTGCGCCATGATTGGCCGGCCAACGGCACGAACTGGCGAACGTTGATCCTGCCGTTCATGGAGCAGGAAACGATTTACAACGAGCTGGATTTTACGAATCAGCGGCCGTCGTTCATGGCGGGTGGCGCGGCCGGGGGCGACGCCCTGATCGGCAACGAGATCCTCCGCCGGTTGCTCGTACCGGCTTACCGTTGCCCCTCGACCACCATTCGACCGTTTGAGGATGCCGAGGGCGTGAATCACAACAACCAGCAGGAAACGCTGAACGTCAGTTATGTGGGCAATCAGGGGGCCGCGCGCCCCGTCCCTGGACCGGATCCGAACCGGGGAACGGAGGATTGCGGGCATGGTTGGTCCTGCGAAAACGGGGTGCTCTTCCAGAACGATGCGATTTCCATGGCCTACATCGTAGACGGCACTTCGAATACGGCGCTGGTTTTCGAGCAATCGGGCCTGGTCGCCGGCCGCAACCGCACCTCGAACTACTACGGCGGTTGGTTCGGTAGCCGCCGCCCGTTCGTGCTCGGTCAGTGCGATCCTCGGGATCACTGGCAGACGGGTACCACCTGCGTTCGCTTTGCCCCCAACTCGAACATCGTTCAGACGGGAGCCACCGACCAGATGTATCGCAACAACACGGTCGTGAATTCCGAGCACCCGGGTGGAATCAACCTGACGATGGCCGATGGCAGCGTGCGTTTTATCCCGGACACCATCGACTTTGTGATGCTCAAACGGCTGGCTTGCCGCTACGATGGCGAAACGGTCCAGTTGCCGTAGTCGGGCAACCCGTCCGGACGGCAATCGAAGGTGTGCTTGAACGGGCGTATGGCGACGGCCAGATCGGCCGGTTGGAGTTCACGCTTTAGCGTGCAAACCGGTTGGAGTTCACGCTTTAGCGTGCAAACCAGTTGGAGTTCACGCTTTAGCGTGCAAACCAGTTGGAGTTCACGCTTTAGCGTGCCGGATTCCGCTTGGTTTGCACGCTAAAGCGTGAACTCCAACGGCAATCGGCGGAATT
>SLEY01000623.1 GCA_007124535.1 Planctomycetaceae bacterium | reverse complement strand
GTCCCCCGTCCACTGGGGCGTCCCAAGATGCGCACGCGGCCGCGAAGTTGTCGAACCAGCGTTTGGACGATGTGCAAGCCCAACCCCGTTCCGGGCTTTTCCCGCTCCAGTTCCCAGCCCAGCCGCACGAATCGGCCGAAAACCTTCCGCCGCATTCGTGGTGGGATGCCGGGCCCGTTATCCGTGATACGAAAGAATGCCCGCCCCCCGCCCGGACAGCGGCTCTCCACCACAACTTCCGGGAATTCCCTCGTGTATTTGACGGCGTTGTCCAGCACGTTGCGAAAGATCATCACCAGATCCGCCCGCCGCGCCCACACGGTGCACGGTTCCAGGCAGAAATGAATCACTTCCGGACCGACCTGATGGTGCTTGCAGACCGCCGCCGCACACTCCCGCAGCACTTCCTCCACATCCACCGCCTCGACCTCTCCGATCGAACGCCCCGATTCGACGCGCCCCGCCTCCAGCAACTGGTTGATCAACTGATCCAACCGCTCGAGATCGTCCAACATATAGCGATAGAAACCCACCCGTTCCGCCTCGTCCACCTGCCGCCGGCGGAGCGTCTGCAGATACAGCTTCATGGAGGCAATCGGCGATTTCAGCTCGTGAGTCACACTGTCGATAAAGTTGGATTGCTGGCGGTTCAGATTGATGGCCTTGATCGACAGCACCAAATACAGGATCACCCCGACCAGCAACATGGCGATGAACATCGTGCCGACCGTCAACAGCACCCAGTAAACGCCAGCAAATCGGCCGGCCTCCAGCATGCCCAGCACGGACAACGAGATCCAACCGGCGGTCAGAACCACCAGTATGAGGATCATCGTAATACCCAAGATAATCGGCAAGCTGAGCGAGCGGCGGGAGATCATGCGGGGCCAACCAGGGAGTGACCGTCACGGAAAAAGGTCCACAATGCCACGGGTTTACCAGATACGGGCACGGATCGTCAACGGTGCGCAGCTTTTACGGAGCTATTACGTGGCGCATACAAACGAGCCTCTGAGAACTCCCGTCGGGCATCTATAATGGGCGAAAACGAATAACGTGCCCGGCGGATCGACCAGATCGCCGGCCACTGCCATTGCGGCGGTTCTGGGGAACGCGCACCCCGGGTTTCCCATCCCGCCGCTTTTCCCGGAAGGAGCTACCAGCCGATGCGGAACAATTGCTTGGAACTCGCTGACGATTATTCGGAAACCATGCCCCACCATGCGGCCGGGTCGCAGGCGCGCGTCCTGTTGACCAGCGTGTTCGGACCCTATGCCCGGGACGACGAATATGGTTCACGGGTCTTGAATCCAATGGAGTTATATCACAATCAGGTGACACGTACGCAGGGGCCGTTTTCCCTGCGGATGTTTCATCGCAGTTGGGGGCTGATGCTGATCCAGGCGAACATCGAAGCTCCCTGCACGGTACTGGACTTCCCCTCGCAGGAACGTTTTGTTGAGGAACTTCAGCGGCGCGAATACGACGTGATCGGGATCTCGTCGATCATCTCGAACCAGCGGAAGGTGGCCGCCATGTGCCGGCTGATCCGCCGTTACCAGCCGCGGGCTCGGATCGTGATCGGGGGGCACATTGCGAACATGCCGGATTTGGACGAGCGGATCGACGCGGATCACATAGTGCAGGGGGACGGAGTTCGCTGGATGCGAGGTTTTTTGGGGGAGGAAGAAGGGGCGCCGATCCGGCATCCTTTGATCTCGTCCGGTTTTACGACACGCAGTGCGGGCGTGACCGTGAAGGAGCGTCGCGAGGATGTGGCCGCCGCGCTGATCCCCTCGGTCGGTTGCCCGTTGGGCTGCAATTTTTGTTCGACCTCGGCCATGTTTGGTGGCAAGGGCAAGTTCGTCGATTTCTACCGCTCGGGTGACGAGCTGTTCGATGTAATGCGCCGCTTGGAGGCGGAGATGGGGGTCCAGACGTTTTTCGTGATGGATGAAAACTTCCTCCTGCATCGCCGCCGAGCCCTGCAGTTGCTGGAACGGATGGAGGAGCACGACAAGTCATGGGCACTGTATGTGTTCAGTTCGGCGAACGTGCTGCGCTCGTATTCGATCGAACAACTGGTCGGCCTGGGCATATCCTGGGTCTGGATGGGGTTGGAGGGCGAATCCAGCCAGTACACCAAACTGCACGGCACGGACACATTGCCGTTGGTTCGGCAACTGCAGTCGCACGGGATTCGCGTACTGGGCTCGACGATCATCGGTCTGGAGGAGCATACGCCGGAGAACATCGACCAGGCGATCGAGTACGCCGTGCGGCACGACACGGATTTTCACCAATTCATGCTGTACACGCCGCTGGCCGGCACGCCGTTGCATGCCGAGTTGTCGCGTCAAGGGCGGATGAAGCCCGAGGGCAGTTATGATGTGGGGGACATCCACGGTCAGGCCATTTTCAATTACCGCCACCCGCACATTCCCGAGGGTGCGGAAGCGGGCATGATCCTGCGGGCATTCGAACGGGATTTCGCCGTCAACGGTCCCAGCACGGTGCGGATTGTCCGCACCACATTGGCTGGGTGGCGTCGCTACCGGAACCATCCGAACCCTCGGATTCGTCGCCGGTTTGCCGCGGAGGCCCGCGAATTGCCGACGACCTTTACGGCCCTGGTCAGTGCGGCCCGTCTGTTCTTCCGCCGGGACCCGCATCTGCACGCCCGGCTGTCGAGTTTATTGACAGAGCTGTACCGCGAATTCGGCTGGAAAGCGCGTCTGGCCGGAGCGCTCGGTGGCCGCTGGCTGCTGGGCCGCATCCGCCGCGAAGAGCGGCGCTTGCGCGAGGGCTGGACGCGCGAACCGGCGACGTTCTACGAGCGGAACGCCGCCGTGCGTGACAACCCGGCCGCCGAATTGACCCGGGCCGTGCTCCCCGCGGCTGCCTGCCGTGTCGCACGCTCCCCGGCGCCCGACCGGCGGGAACCGGTCGCGGTCTGAACCCCGGCCGAACCCCCACCCCGCCGCCGGCCGACTTGCCCGGCCTCGGCGGCAGCGATCGTGTGGAGGTTGCTCGCGGATCAAGCAGAGGCATGGTTGGCTGAGGTAAGCCGGCACGCCGGTGGAGCTTGGAGTTGTGGACCCCGTTTTCAGCACAAAGTTGAGCACTTAGGCAACCCGCAGGACGTAATCTACCGCGCTCCCGCGCTCGGCGAGGGTCTCCGACCCCGCCGAAACCGCCGACCGAAGGTCTCCCTCGATAGGGGACACCTTCGGTCGGCCGAGTGGCTCGGTCAGAGACCGGCCACATCGCGCCCGAACCGGACAAAGCTGACCGCGGGCGGTATACCTGCTGGACCGGCCCGCGTTCCTGCACAACCCCTCGCCCAACACCGTCCGCAACACCTACATGGGCGCGCACTGCACCGCCCCCACCAAGATGGACGGCTTCGATGCGCCGAACTCCGAATACGTGCTCCGCTCGCATCACGAATCCGATTGGGGCGTCGCGCCCCAAGTGCTCCTCCGCGAAGGCCAGGAAGTGACCATGATGAAGTTCGTTCATCCGGGCGAACTGATGGCTTGTGCGGGAACCCTGCTGGAAAAGTTGTGGCCGGTCTCTGACCGAGCCACCGCGCCAACCGAAGTTCTCCCGGCGGTTTCGGCGGGCTCAGGAGACCCTCGCCGAACGAGCCGAACGAGAACGAGGTAGATGATTCCCTGCGTGTTGCCTGAGGAGGCGGAACGTCATCCAAGTTATCGAGACTCCGGTCCAGAAAGGGAGTCGCACCCCCTGCAATTCAGGCGGCAATGTGGCCTCGTCTCCCAGCCCAGTGCCGCTCGGCCCGCCCAGCAGGCTTGTTCAATGGGGGCTCACTTGCCAAAATGGCACCCGAGTGAGATTTCTTCCAATCGACGGGAAGCGAGTGATTTATGCAATCGTACATCGAGAGACTCAAGGGGGGGGATTCGCTGAGCCGGGAGGAGATGACCTCGGTCATCGACACGTTCATGCGCGGCGAAGGCAGTGATGCGGACATCGGCGACTTTTTGTTCGCCCTGCAGGCGAAAGGCGAGACGGTCGACGAGATCGCGGGGGCGGCGACCTCGTTGCGCAAGCACATGCGAACCATCCACAGCCGCCATGAGCGACTGGTCGATACCTGCGGGACAGGCGGGGACGGGTCAGGGACGTTCAACATCAGCACGGCGGCGGCCCTGGTCACGGCGGCGGCCGGACTGCCGGTGGCCAAACACGGCAACCGCGGGATCACCAGCCGGACGGGTTCGGCGGACGTGCTGGCAGCGCTGGGGGTGAACATCGAAGTGGACGTGCCGGTGGTCGAGCGATGTTTGGACGAACTGGGGATCTGTTTCTGTTTTGCCCCTTGGATGCACCCGGCCATGCGGCATGTGTCGGTGGCTCGCAAGCAGTTGGGAGTCCCGACGATCTTCAATCTCTTAGGCCCCTTATGTAATCCGGCGTCCGCGCCGATCCAGTTGCTGGGGGTGGGCAAGCCGCAACTGCGGCGCCGGCTGGCCGCCGCTTTGCAGATGTTGGGCTGCCTCCAGGGGGCCGTCGTTTGTGGTGAGGACGGATTGGACGAGGTGACCACGGCGGCGGC
>SLEY01000227.1 GCA_007124535.1 Planctomycetaceae bacterium | reverse complement strand
GGTTGACCCTGGATGCTGCCCGAGCCCTGATCGCCATCGTGGTCGTCATCCTGGCCTTGTGGTACATCGTCTTCCGCATCTCCCGCCGCAAGCCCCCCTTCGGTACTTTCGAACCCGGCCAAGACACCACCAGCCACTCCCTGCAAGCCACCCTCTCCAGCTAATGCTTCGATTGCATTGTGCTTGTACGGCAAGTCACCCTTGAGAGGCCACCACGGCCACAAGTCCCGAGTAGCGTCTCCCCTACGGACCGGTCAGCGGCTCGCCTCGCACTCCACCGCTTGTGGCAGGGCGCGGTGCAAGTCAGGCAGATCGTAAACTTGCAAGGCGCCGTGGATGGCGTTTTCCAAGTTCCAGCCGTCCAGCACCGGACCGCGGCACAATTCGCCCCAACTCTCCAAACCGCCCTCGAAGTCCACCTCGGCAAAGAACGACCGTTCCAGGACGGCTGCGTGCAGGGCCGGTACCGTCGCATGACCGCGGGCAACCAAATGAATCGCTGCACCCGCAGGCAACTCCTCGGTCCGCCAAGTCAACGCGATTTGCAACAGATCGGTTGCCCGCAACCCGACCAGCGATTGCCCCAGCATGTAGGCGATGAACGTTTCCGGACTGTTGCGTCCCATCGCCCGGCTCACCGCCCGATACCGCCAGGGTCGGGCTGCCGTTTCCCCGTAGCCCCGCAGATCGACCGCGCAGACGGCCAGACCCTGCTCGTGCCATGGGCCAATCGATTCGGCAGCCGCCAGGACCGAGTCCTTACCATCGCCGTCGATCCAGAGCACGACCCCCTTGGTTCCGTCGGGTGGTCGCGCGATCAGGGCGGGCAGAACGATCCCGGCTTCCGGCCGATAGATCGTCTTTTCCCAAACGATCCCGTCCACCGACGTCTCGCCCACCCGCCGCTTGTCCGCGGGAGCCAGCGCGTCCCGCGGCGGAATGCCCGCCAATTGGCGGATTTCGCCCAGCAGCGTCTGCCGCTCGTCCGGGTCCGCCCATCGCCGAGAACGGGTCGCCGCCAGTTCGGCATTTCGGGCTGTCATCAAATCGAAAAACGAGCGGGCCCCGTCCAGATTGAAGACATCCCCGCCCGGCGCCGCGTGCAGGAATGAGACGGGATGCGTCTCCAGTTCGGGCTCCTCGAACGCTTCGTCGCGATCCAACAGCCAACGGGCCATCCAACGCGCGGCGGCTACCCGCAGACCCGGCGAGAATCCGTGGGGTTCGTTGACTTCCACCAACTCGACCCCCTCCGGCAAACCCAAGCGCGAGTACAAACGTTTGGCTTGGCGGAAAGCTTCCCAACTGCCCTCGATCGGTACGAAATCCTTGGTCGCCGACAAAATCAAGGTGGGCCGAGGGGCACGCATCAAAATGAAATCCGCATGGTCCAGGCCGCGAAGGGTCTGGGCGTGCAGATTCTGCTCGGCATCCCCCGGACCCGGGTGCACATTCTTTCGCCGTGTGTCCGTGATGAAACATGCCGGAGCCGCTGCCTGAACCCGCGGATCCAACGCCATCAGGTAGCTGGTCATCATCCCGCCGCCCGAGTTGCCGACGCAACCCAGCCGTTGCCCATCGACCTCCGGGCGAGACGCCAGATAATCCAAACCGCGTATCCCGTCCCAGATCATCGTGGTGGCCAAATTCTCACCCAACAAGATCGGGGCCACCCCCATCAGCATGTGCTCGGTGGTCGCTCCGGAAATCCCCTGCGAAGCCAACTGCTTCCGCTCGCCCTGACCCAACGGATCGACACACAACACCGCCAGGCCCTGAACCGCCATCAACGCACTGGCACGTTGATAAAGTTCGGCCGCTTTGCCATCGACACTATGCCCACAGCTGTGCAAGACGCCCGGATGCGGTCCCGGGCCGTCCGGCAGATAGAGCGTCGCCGTTACGGGAAAATCCGGCTGGCTGTGGTAGATCACCTTCTCGATGCGGTATCCGTCGCCTTGCCAGACCCCGGTGACCCGGGCGTCCAGAGGTGTGCGTTCCGGAAGACCTCCCAGGCTGTCCAAAAAAAAGTCTCGCATTTCCTGCTGGTAGGCCGCAACATCGGCCTGGTCGAACAAGGGTTCCCGCCGCGCCAGCCGCTGATCCAGAGCCCGGTCCACCCGCGGGCCAAGCCACGCGTTCAGCATCCGCCGGGGCTCCACCTCCAGCCACTCAGCGGCCCCCGGCTCGTCCAGCACCCGGATCGGTTCGGCGCTCGACCGACGATCTCCTCCCAGAACCAGGCACCAGGCAACCAGCCAAGCAAGCAGCGGCGTTCGCAAACCGGGCGCGGAAACACGATTCATCACGAGGGTCCCTTTCGTTCCGGGGGAGAGTTGGGGGCGGCGGGGACTTGCCGGCGAATCATCGCCAAATACGCCAGCCAGCCGGCAAGTTGCTCGGGGCGATACGTGGCCTCACCGCCCCGTCGAACCCGATGGACCGCCGCTCGCAAACGACGCCGGGTGCGGCGGTCGACACGCGGGCCGGCATTGACGACCAGTCCCGTCACCCGCTGCTGCTGATGCCGCCGGCGGATCCGCAGCTTGCGACGGCAATGCAGCCGGTAACCGTAATCGCCCACAATGCTCTTGGTCGAGCCAATTACGTCGCGAATCGCCCGGGGATCATCCCGGGCAAAGGAAAACGTCAAGTCGTCAGCATACCGCGAATAATGGGCACCGTGAGCCCGGGCCAATCCGGCCAGGCGGGCGTCCAATCCGTAATTCACCAGATTGCTCAGCCGCGGACTGGTGGGCGCGCCCTGGGGCAAACAGCCCTGGTGGCAGCACAGCGCGGCCAACAGCCGAGTTGCAGGCCGGTTCCAGCCAATGCGGCGAAAGTAGGCTTCCACTCGCCGTTGTCGCGTGGCGCCGAAAAAGTCGTGCAGATCCAGGCACACCACCACCGCCCGCCCGCTGTGACCCGCCGCGTGATCGACGATGCTGCGACCCCGCTCGAAACCAAACGCCGCCGGATGGCAACGTAATCTGCCCAAGACCCGCCGCAATAAGCGCCGCTGGAAACCCCGCAGTTGGGGATTCGGCGCCTGGATCCAACGCGTGCCCCCGTTCCGCTTGCGAATCGAGAAACGCTGGTAAGCACGCGGAACGTTTTCCAGATCGGAAAGAGGAATACCGGCCCGGCGCGCCAATTCCGCCACGCCCTCGCCGCTGCCTCGGGTAAGCCAAGTCCAAATACCCATTGTCGCCCACCCTTCGAAAATGCGGGCGCCCTGCCGGGCGCCCGCCCTCGTCTTGCTAACCGGTACGGTTACCCCGGTCTCTCAGAAAGTCCATTCGGACTCGGTTGACGAACCATCAACCTGTGCTGGTCGCACCACCAAGACGATGCGATTCAAATTAGATGCCGGCCGGTGCCTCGTCAACCCAGCCTGGCAAAGATCTCGGCAACTCGAACGACATGGATCAAATCGGTCCGAGAGGGTGGTCAATCGCACCCAATCTATGGGGAATCGCCGCGATGGTTCAAGAAGCATTCGTGAAACCAAGCCGTGCTGGCGCTGTGGCCGGTCTCCGACCGAGCCACCCCGCCGACCGAAGGTCTCCCCTATCGGTGGAGACCTTCGGTCGGCGGTTTCGGCGGGGTCAGAGACCCGCGCCGAACGTCGCGCCGAGCGGGACCCGCGCGGAGCAGTGGGCGTAACACCAGGTGGTCTATACGGCACCTAATCGAGTGATTCCCTGGTGACCGATTGCGTCCAGAACCAAGCGCGGCATCGAATTCGAGGAACCCGTGTGGCATTGGCGCCTGTTTCGTCCTTTCATGATTGATGGCGCGGAATGGGAGGCTGTCCTGGACGATTTCTTCAGCTGGTTCGCTGGTTCGCAATACGCTTCCGCAATCTGCGCCAGACCCCAACCTTGCCCAAATCCGCGACCGGTGGCCAGAGAATAACTCGGACGAATGGATCGACACCCACTCGTCGGAAGTGTCCGACAAAAAGACTTGTCGGAAATGTCAAAGTTTAACGATTAGGGCGACGATAACACTTGCGTTGACTTTACCGGTTGTTGTGCGCTGACACACCGAATGGATGGTACGGAGTCGTCCTATGGACCTGTTACGGAAACGGATTCCGCTGGTTGGGCTGTTGCTGGGGCTGCTGTCAGGCAGTGTTCAGTCCCAGGACGCCCAGTACCCGATTTGGAGCATTGAACCCGAACCGATGGTCGAGATGATGGTCGATTATGGGCCGGAAAGTTGCTGCGGCGCGGTCCAGGTGGTTTCCGGATGCTGCGAACCGCTTTGCCTGACCGGGCCCCGGGGGTTCGTGTGGGCTCGCGGGGAGTTCCTGCAATGGTGGAGCAAGGGCATGGACACGCCTGCCTTGGTGACGGACGGTCCCACGGGCATACGGGGTGAAGCCGGCACGTCGGTGCGCTTCGGCGATGAGACTCTGCTGGAACAAGCGCATTCGGGGTTTCGAGTGCGTTTGGGAACGTGGTTCGATTGCGATCGCCGCTGGGCAGTCGAAGGCGAATACTGGCGATTGGGGGATATCAGCGATCGGTTTTTCGACGCGTCCGATGCCGAGGGCTCTCCGGCCCTCTATCGGCCTTTTTTCAATGTGAACCCGCGCGATGCCGCCG
>SLEY01000316.1 GCA_007124535.1 Planctomycetaceae bacterium | reverse complement strand
CCGGCATGCGTCAAGGCGACGCCCAGATTGACCAGTACGGTGGTTTTTCCGTCGCTGGGTTCCGCGCTGGTGATGGCGATGCGTTCGAGATCACGGCCGGAGAACGCCAGGGTCGTCCGCAGCGTGCGGAAGGCTTCGCTCTCCACCGATTCGGGGGCCACATGCACTTGAATCGCCTCCGGCCCGGAAGTTGCCTCGAACGCATTCAACTCGCGAATCATGGCCAGGAGGGGAGCGTTCAGCTGCTCCTGGAGTTCCTCAGGCGAGCGGAAGCGATCGTCCAGGACGTCCAGCACGTAGGCCAAGGCGATTCCGACTCCCAGACCGCCGATCAGGCTGATTGCGGCGACCAGGGTCAGTTTGGGGCTGACGGGGGCGGGTCGGGCTTTGGGTTCGCTGACCACCGCCACCCGCACCTCGGATTGATTTTGGCCGATGTCGATATTGGCGATTCGATCCAGCAGCGTATCGTGCAGGGTGCGCAAGCGATCGACGTCATGGGCCAGAGTTTTCAGTTCCTCGGTGCGATCGCTCATTTGCACCGCTTCGGTTTCGGCCAGTTGATATTGCTGGGTGAGTTTTTCCTCATGGGCCCGCAAGCTGCCCAGTTTCTCTTGGACCATGCCGATCAAGACCGGGGCGAGATGCGAATCGTAGAGTGCGGCGGTACGTTCCTGGACCATCTGCTGGTAGTTGCGGAGGAACTGTTGGCTGTTGTGAATGGCCTGCCTGGTTTGGATCACCGTCGGATGCGCTTCGCCATAGTGTGCCAATAAACGCTCCAATTCGGCCTCGTCCTCGACCAGTCGCCTTTCGACCCGGGTTCGCGTCTCGACGTCTTGCGAGCTGATCCCCATGGCGCTCATGGTCATTTCCCGCCCGATCATCGGTTCGACGGCGCTCAGGTGCTGTCGCAGGTCGGCGCCTTGGCGAACGGCAGCCCGGATCGCTTCCAGGGACGCTTCCAACTGGATCCGATCCTGTTGGACTTTGACCAAGGATTCGTTCAGCCGCACCACCCGCTGGACCAGCGGGTGCATGGCGTTGGGGTGATTGGAAAGTCCCATATCGCCCAATTCCTTGCGCACCTCCAGCAATTCCTGCTGGCGGGCGCCCAAGCGGCGCTCGATTTCCACCCGTTCCTTTTCCAGATACTGGACGATCTCTGCCGAGACATCTTTGTGGTTGCGATCCATGAATTCCAGGTAGGATTCCACCACGGCATGCACCACCGCTTCGGCCGCCTGCGGCGCGCGCGAGCGGTAGCGGAGTTCCAGCAGATTCGTGCGGCGGACGGCTTGGGCATTCAGATTCTGGCGGAGGACGTCCGGCCAGCGGTGAGCGGGGACCGTCTGGAAATCCACACGGGTTTCCGCCGGTGCGTTCTGAAGCTGCTCCACCGCCCCCCGCAAGACCTCTTGTGTGGAGAATAGCCGCTCGTAGGTCGGGATCAGCGCCTGGCGGTTGGCGTCCCCGCTCATGTTCGGCGACCAGACTTCGGAGCCCGACTGCAGGATCAGCAACTGGGCGGTGGCTTCGAAGACCGGCGTGGCGGTGAAATAATACAATCCGCCCAGCAGGCCGGCCAGGACCAGGGCGGTCAGCACCCAGATCTTGCGGTGCAGGATGATCTGCACCAATCGCATCAGTTCGTGGATCGAATCGGCCGACGAGGGCAACGGGTCTTCGTCGACAACAGGGCTCGGTTCGTTCTGGATCATGCTCGCTCTCAGAGGCCCGGAATGGCTGCGGAAAAACCGAAACGCACAAAGTTCTGGATCGTGCCCACGGTAAAAGTCAACGGAGTTTCTTCCACGCTCACCACGTCGCCGGCGGCCAGGGGCAGATTCGCTGAACCCCCCCTCTTGGCGGCGCGAATCGAGGCGCTGATCACCACCGGCTCTTCCATCTCATCCAACTGCCGGATCACCTGCACTTTGTCCGCCAATTCCAGCGTCAACCCCCCGGCCAGCGCGATGGCGTCCAGCAAACGCACCGGTTTGTCCGGAGGGATCTCGAACTGGTTCGGACGGCGGACCAGGCCGATGACCTGGATCGTGGTCGGCTCCTGTTCCCGTACCATCACGATCGAGCCGTCCTGGATGTGATATTCGGGAGTCAGGCCCGCGCTGGCTTCGACCAAATCGATCCGGATCGCATCATTTTCCATCAGCGTCGAGCGTTCCCCGTTATACGAATCTTCCAGCGCTCGGCCCGATTGTACGTTGCGGATCTCGACGATGGTCGACGCCTTTTCGGTCAAGCCGCCAGCCGCGATCAGGGCCGCCAACAGATCCTGGTTGGCTCGAGGCAGATCGTAGGTTCCCGGCTTGCCTACCGCCCCAACCACGGTCACACGAACCGTCTGGCGGTCCTTCAACAACAACGAGACATGGGGATCGCGGTAGACCTGACGTTTGATGCTTTCTTGGCGAACCACCTGCTCGGCATCCGGCAGCAGCAGGCCGCCCACCGGCACCGCACCCACCAGCGGAATCGTGATCTCGCCGTTGTCTGCCACCCGCAAGGGCCATCGCGGCGGCGCCGAGGTCTCCATGCCCGTGGCGATCGTCACTTCCAGCACGTCCCCGGGATGGATGACTTCGGAGGGCGTCGAAGCCTGGGCCAGCCGCGAGAGATCGACGCGGTGCAGACCTTCGACCTTGCTGGCCGCCATTTCAGGTGGCAGATTCGAGGCGTTATAGCGGGTCTTGTGGCAGCCACTGATGATGATCAGCAAACCAAGGGCAATCAGCGGGCCGCCTGAACAGGAGATTCTCACCAAATCGATCCTTGTAGCTGCGTCAGCTTGCCGGGGGCAGGTCATCCTTGGAACGTTGGGTCGCCAGGGGAATCGCGATCGCCGCGGCAATCACCAGCCCCACGAACAAAGGATTTCGGAACACGGCATGCAGTGGTTGCTGACCTCGGATCGTTTCGGGGGCGGCTAGGACGACGAATTCCGGGCGGGCGGCGGGCGGAGCGGCCCACGCGGTCCAGACCCGGCAGTTGACCGCGTAGCTGTCGAAACGCAACTGGTAGACCCCCGTCGACATCCGGGGGAATGCAAACCGCCCCTCGGCATCGCTGGTCGTGCGAGCGATTCCGGTCCCCGCTTTCACCAATTCGATTTCCCGGTCCTCCAGAGGCTGGGCCTCGAGATCGACCAAGCGTCCCCGCAGGGAATCCTGCTCATCCAGCCGGACGTCCCAAACCACCGGTGGGGGCTGCGACTCCGAGGCGGGAGCCGGGAGCGCCGGGAGCAGCCAAGCCGAACAAGCCACCCAAGCGAGGGCCATGCTGCGTCGTCCCTTGCATTTCATCGTTTGCACCTCAATATCAGATTCATTCCAGGAATTCGCCGCAACGCTTCCCCGCCAGCGAGGGGGTCTCCTGGGCTTGACCTGCCCCCGCCGGGTACCGCGCGGCGGGATGATAACGGAATGTACGGCTGGGAAAAAGGCCGAATTCCTTAAGCCGGGCGTGGGGGGTGCAGGACAGGGCTTGCAATGGAATTATGGGGTTTTTTTCATTGGGGGGGTAAACCATCATGAGAGGCGGTTGCTGCGAATGGATTTGCGGCAGTTTGGGAATTCCAGGCAAAGCAGGAGGCTTTGATGTTTCGACGCATGCAGATGACGGCGGCGAGGTCGCAGGAGTTGATGGACGAGGTCGGCGGACGCAAGTCGAAGCGGCCTCGCCGGCGGGATGGATCTATGGCGCCCAGGCCGTGGTGCGCGGCGATGCGGGGACCGAGCGGGTGGAACGGCCCGGCTTCGATATCCGCGGCGCGACCCTATGGATTGCGGGCGAGGTTTCGGGCCGACGGATCGCCGCCGATCACTCGGAGTTCAACGCCCAGCGGTTCGCCTGGTTCTTCGAACGCCGGTTCATGACAGGCTACCTGGACGCCCTGGCGGCCGCCCAGTAAAACACGCTTTTCCTCTGGGCCAGCCATCCGTTTCCCTATGCAACCGCGCAGAAATAACTTGAACAATTTTGACTTTCTCGGCAATAGGGTACACGTCCAGCGCAGCGGCGACTCGGGATCGCCACGCGTGGAAGGCTCGATCAAGCTTTCCAATACCGCGATCAGACCCGGATCGGTCTCTCTCAATGACTTCCGACCGCCACCGGGGCGTCCATTCTGGAACGCATTGCGAAAAGCGCTCAATCGACAGACTGGGTTGACACCGAGGTCGAGGCGTTCCTGGCCGACTATCCGGCGGAATCCGATCAAGACGAACTCGACGTCCCGAGATAAAACGCCCAATCGGCGCCCGACGCACACCCCTTGGCGGAGCCCGTCTCCCGCCCCGGCGCCTTGACAACCGCTCATAATCCGGCAAGGCTGGTCGCTGGAGTTGTCGCGTCCCGCTGCTTGTGGAGAGTTTCGCCATCATGCCGATCCCTGTCTACCTGATTACCGGCTACCTCGGTTCCGGAAAGACCACGTTGCTGAACCACTTGTTGGCCACCCCGGAGCTGCGATCGCAACGCGTGGCGTTGTTGGTCAACGAGTTTGGCACGTTGGGGGTGGATGGTCAGCTGTTGGAAGGGTCGGCTGAGCATGTTTTCGAATTGAATCGGGGCAGTTTGTTCTGTGCTTGCATTCAGACCGATGTGG
>SLEY01000334.1 GCA_007124535.1 Planctomycetaceae bacterium | reverse complement strand
TCTCACACGGGTATCCGGCTACTACGTGCGGTCAGCAGCCCGGGCCCGGTCTGGGAGTGCCGGATCTGGCAGCGGTCGAGCCGGTGCGGTAAAGTGGCGGTGGTCCGGTGTGGTTCAGATCGGGAGCATTGCCAAAATGCAGCACGCACTTGACGCCATCGACGAGAATGGCATGTTTCGGCCCCTTCGTCGCGAACGGCTGGCGATTACGGAGCGAAAGCGTGTCCGAATCACCATCGATGACGAAGGCGATTACGGAGCCCTGCGGCTTGCCGCCTCCGTCTACGACGGGCTATCGGAAGGGGAGATCACGGAAATGGAAGGGATCGCTTTGGACCGCCGCAGCTTTTTCGGCCAGCGGAACGATGACTGAAGAGACGCGAAGCGTCTAAACCGTGCGTTCCCACGCGGAAGCGTGGGAACGATGCGACGATGCGCGTTCCCAAGCGTGGGAACGATGCGTGGGAACGATGCGTTGAGCGATGATTCTGGACGACGACTCTCGCAGCTACGCATACCAGGGGCGAGCCCGCTGGTGGGCCTCGGCGAACGTCTTTTGCGTGATTCGCACGTCCTGGGCGATTTCGAAATCGAACATGCCGGCCAAGATGAAATCGGCCCCTTGGGTGAACGCATAGCGGAACGCGTTCTCGGGCGGGATCGCCCCGGCCGCCATCACCTTGAAGGCAATAAACGGCTTCTCCACCGTCTGCATGAATTCCACCGTCTCGTCCGGCAGACCGCACCAGTAGCCTGGAAACTCGGCGTGATCGTCTCCGGCCTCTCCCGGCTTGGGGGCCGTTCGATAGTCGTGATGGTGCAAGGTCTTGACATAAAAGTCCCCTCGAACCTGGTTCCGCTCGCATTCCCGCACCACGCTCAGGGCATGCGAGCCGATCCCGCAAAGCACGCCGTTCGCTTTGACCAGATCGACCGCCCGGCCCAACAGGTCGATCCCTTCGGGGCTGGTCATGCGATCCGCATGCACCCCCCAGATGTAGAGCGCATCGACGCCATCGTCCACCATCCGCATCACGTGTTCGCCGTACTGCACCAGCCCCGGCTGCATGGCGGTGGTGGGGCAGATGATCCACTGCATCTTGCCGCCCCGGCGACGATGTTCCTGAAGGATCCGCAATGCCGAATCGACGGTGTGGATCACCAGGGTATTGATCCCGTGGTCTTCGGCCAGGGCGAGGGTTTCCAGGATTTTTTCCGGCGTATTGTAGTGTTCCGTCAACGTATACACGTAACGCAGATCCCGGCTGTGCGTGTAGTGGGTCAGCAGGTTGCCCCCCAACAGCAGCCGGCTGATCTTCATGTCCCCGATCTTGCCTTGGGGCAATTGGTTTTGGGTGGCGGTCGGCACCGCGGGGGACGGGTCCGTGTCGGCCCGGGCCGCGCCGGCCGCGCCCAGGCTGAGGGTGGCACCCGCCGAGGCCCACATCGAATCCCTGACGAACGTACGCCGCGAAACTTCGTTACCCATGAGTGTTCTCCCTCTGCTGTGATGGTCTTCGGACGACGCGCCGCAATGCAGCACGGCCCTTTCAATTGAGCATGTCTGGCATGTTTTGCCAATCAGCCGGCTTTGCCGAACAGGGCGTCCATGCAGATCCGGGACCAGCTCTCCAAGCGGTCCCGCTCGGCACGGAGCGTATCCAACGCAGCAAAACCGGCATCCAAGATATCCTCTTCCCGCGGTCGCACTCGGGGCTCCGCCACATCGAACAGATGCACCACCCCCAAATGCACCCGGCCCACCTCGGTCTGATCGTCATTGATCAGCCCGACGCATTGCTGTTCATAGGCCGTGTCCAGAATCACCTCTTCGTGCAACTCCCGCCGCATGCCTTCCTGGTAAGGGCAGCTTTCCCGGCGATCGTCCGCCGAGATATGCCCGCCGATGCCGATACTGCATTTGCGGTGCAAACGCTGCTCGCCCTGCCCTTTGCCCCGCGTATACCGGAACAATCGGACCTTCCCCGCCTCATCCCGGTGCCGAAAGATGGCGTAGGGAATCAACTGCTTGAAGCTCGGATCCTGCTCGACCTCCGCCCGCGGGCGATAGCGGGTATGCTGCGGGCTGAGCAGGTGGTCCAGGTAGCGCGCCACATCGGTGGTAAAGCCCTGGAAATAGCCCAATTGCGTCAGGAGGGTCGCCGGGACGACCAGCACGTGCTCGGTCTGCGCGTCAGACATGGGAATCCTTGGACAAGGGGAAGTGGTTCATTGCGGGAGGCCGCCGGGGGGGAATCAGGTTTCGGCCTGGATCTGCGGCTCCCAGCCCGGCTCGTACTCGCGGCCCCACAACGCCATGGCCTCCGGATCGTCCCGGATATGCCCCGTCTCCGGATCGCAGTGCAGGGTCCGGCCGACCCGGTAGGCGATCGATCCCAAATGGCACAGCATCGGGCTCCGCTGGCAGGTTTCCACCTCGGCGTTCAACGGCTCGTCGTCCCGGATCGCTGCCAGGAAATTGTCCAGGTGGGGGGTGTCGCCGCCACTGCCTTGCTTCTCTTCGATCAACTGGTCCCGCATCTCGTAGATGGCATAGCCCGTGCTGGGAAGGACCAGTGTGCCTTGGGTGCCGAAGAAGGCGGCCCCGAACCGCGAGCCCTCGAAACCGCGCAGATGCGCGCTGCGCCCCTCCCAGGTGACCAGCTGGTCGCCATAGTCGTAGGCCACCTGCAAGGTATCCGGCGTGTCCTGATTCTCGTTCAGGAAGTAGATCCCGCCCCCGGCCGTGACCTGTTCCGGCTGGCGGGTCGCGTCCAAGCCCCATAGACACAAATCCAAACCGTGGGAACCGTTGTTGCCCAGTTCCCCATTGCCCCAATGCCAGAACCAGTGCCAATTGTAATGCACCAAATGGGTGCGGTACGGCACACGCGGTGCAGGGCCTTGCCACAGGTCCCAGTCCAGCCCGTCCGGCGCCTCAGCAGGGGCCCCCGGGGAAAGGGGGCCGCGGAGGTTGTTGTACCAGCCCCGGACCAGCCGGATCTCGCCGATCACTCCCTCGCGCAGACGCTGCATGGCCTCCTGCAGGATCGGCCAACTGCGCCGCTGGAATCCCACCTGCACCTTGCGATCGTGCTCCCGCGCCGCCGCAATCATCATCTCGGCTTCCCGCGGATTGTGGCTGCCCGGCTTCTCCACATACACATGCTTGCCCGCCGCACAGGCCATGATCGTCGCCGGAGCGTGCCAATGATTGGGGGTGGCGATCACCACGGCGTCGATCGTCGGATCGTCCAGGATGCGGCGAAAGTCCGTCACGCCCGCCGGAGCCACCTCGGCCACCTGCTCGACCGAGCCGACGGCCCTGTCCACACGATTCTGGTCCACGTCGCACACATACGCCACTTCCACTCCAGGCCGCTGGGCAAAACCGCGGGCCAAGCTGCCACCCCGGCTCATCCCCATCACCCCCACCCGAACCCGCCGCGAGGGCGTGGCGTCCTGGGCCCAGCTGCGAACCCCGAGACCCATCGCCAGGCCACCGGCGGCCGTCGATGCCAAAAAAGAACGACGGTTGAACGATGCACTCATCAGATCGCCTCCCAAAATAACGCGTTGATCCTCCAAATCACCACCGGTTCGCCCCTGCCGGCAAACCATCCGTACCCAACTTAACCCTTGCCACGCCGATTGCAACCATCGTTCCCACGGTTTGCAACCATCGTTCCCACGCTTCCGCGTGGGAACGCAAGAACGGACGCTTCGCGTCCCATGAAACCCTCGTAATCAACCGAAAGGGAGGCGACGGATTTTCAAGAGTGAAAGTGGAGGAGACGCGAAGCGTCTAATCCGTGCGTTCCCACGCGGGAGCGTGGGAACGATGCGCAAAGTGGACGATGCCTCGTGACGAACGGATCGGATCGGGTTCCCTGAACCGGCTGGGTTGTAGGCGTCTTTCGGATCGTTTACCCTTGGGGTTTCGATGGCATCCCCGGATGCGGCGGTTTTCTTTGAGCGTGCCAAGCCCGAGAGGAATTCAGGAGTTTGCCATGTCCACGTCCCCCCTTCCGACTCGCTCACGTGCGTCTTGTTCGCGGCGAGGGTTCTTGAAAACGGCGGCCGCCGCAGTTTGCGGGATGCCGGCCCTGATCCCCGCCACCGCTCGCGGACGCTTTGCCCCCAGCAATCGGATCCACGTCGGATTGATCGGTTGTGGCCATCAGAGCCAGCGAATTGTGCCCTCGTTCCTGGTCCATGACGACATGCAGATGATCGCCGTCTGCGACGTGAACCGCCAGAGCGACGGGTACTATCATCCCGGTCAAGTGCTGGGTCGGGAGACGGCCAAGCGTTGGGTGGAAGAGCATTATGCGGAAAAGACCGGCTCGGGCCGCTTCTCCGGCTGCCGAGCATACCATGACTATCGCGAACTGCTGGCGCGCGAGGATATCGACGCGGTGGCCCTGATCGTACCGGATCACTGGCACGCCCTCATGGCGATCGAAGCGGCGGAAGCGGGCAAGGACATCTACTGCGAAAAACCGCTGGCCCTGACCGTGACCGAGGGCCGGAAGATGGTCCGGGCGGTGCGGGAGCATGGCCGGATTTTTCAGACGGGCGCCCAATTCCGTTCCAGTCCGGCGGTGCGACATGCGTGCGAATTGGTCCGCAACGGCCGGCTGGGTACGATCCGTCGCGTGCTCACTTGGGTGGCCGGAAATCACTTCGACTGCCCCGGTCCGGACTGGGAACCGATGCCGGTGCCTGCGGGATTCGATTACGATTTCTGGCTGGGCTCGGCCCCGGAAGCTCCCTACCACCACGACCGCTGCCTGTTTCGCTTCCGCTATATCCTGGACTATTCGAATGGTCAGACGGCCAATTTCGGCGCCCATGTGAACGACATCGCGCAATGGGGATTGGGCACCGACCTGACGTCGCCGATCGACTATCAGGACGAGGGTTCCGAGTTCTTGCCGGAAGGCAGCCTGTTTTCGGCGGCCGTCCGGACCGCTTTCCGAGCCCGGTATGCGGACGGGGTCGAGTTGATCTGCCGGACGCGCGAGAATGCGGCTACCCGCTTCGAAGGGACCGAAGGCCAGTTGGAAGTCAGTCTGGGGGGTCGGCTGAGGAGCTATCCCGAGAATCTCAAGGATTCGGTCATCGGACCCGACGAAATCCACTTGCCGGTTGCCAACCCCGCCCACACGGTCCATCGCCGTAGCGATGTGGACGCCGACCACGTCCGCAACTTCCTGGATGCGGTCAAGAGCCGCCAGGATCCGCTGGAACCGGCCGAAGTCGGGCATTCGACGGGTAACCTGTGTATTTTAGGGAACATCGCCCAGCTGCTGAAACGTACGATTCGCTGGGACCCGGAGAACGAGCAAATCCTGGAGGATGACCAGGCCCAGCAGATGCTCAGCCGGCCGATGCGGGCGCCTTGGCAGATCTGAACGACCGGAAGGATGCCCCGTCCTGCCCGGCGGTGTGGTGAGGGTTGTGCCGTGCCGCCGAACACCGCCGGATTCCCCAGAGAGAGTCACAAGGGATGATGAAGCGATTTCCCGCCCGGAACGGACTGCGCGAATGGATCGCGGCGATCTGGGCGACTCTGCAGATGGCAGGTGGGCGGCGGCCTTCAACCCTTCCGCCGGCCGATGAGGCCCTGCGCAGGCGGGCGGCCGAGTTGCAAGGTCACGTCGGCTGGTTGGCGGAACAGATCGGGGAACGCCATGTGCCGGGCCGGCCGCAGGCACTGCAGGCCGCCGCCGACTACGTCCAGGCCCAACTGGCAGCGGCCGGCGACAACGTGCATCGTCAGACCTATCACGTCGCCGGCCACGATTGCCACAACCTGTTCGTCGAACGGCCGGGCCACCGGCGCCCCGACGAGATCGTCGTGGTCGGGGCCCACTACGATTCGGTACCCGGTTCGCCGGCCGCGAATGACAACGCCAGCGGCGTCGCCGGCCTGCTGGGCCTGGCGCAGGACCTGCGCGACGTCCCCAACGACCGCACCCTGCGTCTGGTCGCATTTGTCAATGAAGAGGCCCCCTACGGCCATACCCCTCAGATGGGATCCTGGGTCTATGCCCACGCTTGTCGCCAGAGGAACGAGCGCATCACGGGGATGTTGTGCCTGGAAACCATCGGCTGCTACAGCAACCGGCCGGGCAGCCAGCGTTATCCGCCGGGACTCGGCTGGTTCTACCCGTCGCGGGGAAACTTCATCGCGCTGATCGCCAACACCCGCTCGGCACGGCTGGTCCGCCGCGTGGTGCGGGGGTTCCGGGCAAACGAAGCCTTTCCCTGCCAGGCCGTGGCGCTGCCCGAAAGCGTTACGGCGATCGCACGCTCCGACCATTGGTCCTTCTGGCAGCACGATTATCCGGCCCTGATGGTCACCGACACGGCGCCGTTTCGCTATCGGCACTACCACACCCCGCAGGACACACCCGACAAAATCGACTATGAACGCACCGCGCGTGTCGTCCGCGGCCTGGGCCACGCCGTCGCCGACCTGCTCCGAATCCCATCGTGACGGGGGGGCGAGATCGTTCCTTCTTTGACAAACTAAGCAGATGCTAAGCGACTAAATCAGCGTCTGCATGCTTTTCAGGCCGAGCGGTTCTCGGCAAGCGAAAGGTTCGCCGTAGTGCACGCCGATCGTCTTGCCCCAATAGGCCGCCTCGTCCCGCAACCGGTCCAGGAACGTCGGCGGCTCGCACGGCCGACCCGTGATGAATTGGCTGCGATAGCTGGCAATGGCCGCTCGCTTCTGTTCCCAATAGGCGCTGATGTCCAGGACGAAAGCCGGTTGGATGGCGCTCCGCAAATGCACACAGTAATAGTGATAGAGCCGCTCCGGATGATGCGGTTCCCCGGGCATCTCCGTGTTCGAGAGCTTGGCCCAGAAACGGGCGGCTTCGACCAGTTCGGTGGCGGCCACATGATCCGGGTGGGCGTCCACCCAATAGGGCGCGAACAACCAACGCGGTCGCCGCTGGCGAATCACCGTGGCCAACTGCCTCCGGGCCGCCAACGTCGGTTCCAGGCAGCGGTTGGGCAGCCCCAGATTGCCGCGCCAGTCCAGTCCCAAAATCTGCGTGGCCCGTTCGGTCTCCCGGGCTCGCAACTCCCGACTGCCGTGCGGCGTCGGTTCGCCGTCGGTCAGGTCCAGCACTCCGACTCGCCAGCCTTCCGCGCGAAAACGCAGGATGGCTCCGGCCATACCCAATTCCGCATCATCGGGATGCGGCGCGATCACTAAGACATCGACGTTCATGCTCAATCGGCTCGTTCTTCTCCAGGTCGTTGCAACAAAATCAAGCCCTGACGGTTCTGTATCTCCTCGTAGCCGATGCGGCGCGCCTCCTCAAGCACCCGCTCGGTCCGCTCCGGCGATTGCTGAAAGTGCTCGTAGGTGTCCAATAGAATCCAATCGAACACGTGCAGCGGCGAGCGGCCCGGACCCGCCTCGTCCGCCAGTGCCTCCCAGCGGACCAGTGCCTGTTCGACCGACTCCAAACGCCGCACATGCAGCAAGTGCGCGGCGATGCGGCCCGTGGCCAGCACCGCCGCATCCGCATCGCTCACTCGCCCCACCATCTCGGTCAGCAGGGCATGCCCCGCAGTACCTGCGGCACGCGGATTGGCAACCAAGCGGCCCTCCGGCACGGGATAGGTTTGGGCATGCATCAGGGTCAGCGTCGGACCGCTCCAAGGCAAGCTGCCGAACAGCCAGGAGGCGGTCAACGAAGCGCCCAGCGCGCCCCAGGCCGCGGCGGCTGGCCAACCACCAGCCAACCGCGCCCCGGCCCCGCCCGGAGGCGCCGCGGCCCCGCCCGGGGTCGAGGCGCCGGTCACTACCCGACCCGACCCGCAAACGGCCGCCAGAAAAAAGACCAGGATCATCTCCGTCACGTACTGGAATGCAATGCTGATGGCAGGACCGTGCGGCCAGGCCACCAAAATGCCCAACGGCAGTACGGTCGCCAGCAGGAGCGGCCAGCCGCGGAAGAGGGTCGGCAGATGCCAGGGAACCGTCAAGGCCAGCAGGAAATAGACCGACGCCGGACGCAGCACCTGGCCCCAAAAGGCACCCGGACGCCGTACGGGCGAAAGCAGGATCTCCAGACCGGAATCGCCCAATTCCGAGAACCGCCCCGTCTGGAATTCGGTGAACGGAGCCCAGGTCACGATCGCTCCGAAAGCGACGACCAGCGCCGCCCAAAGAATCAACCAACCGCCCCGCGGCAGCTGCCATGCCAACCGCGTGTCGCCCCAGACACCGGGATGGGCGGATGAACGCGGGCAGCAGGACGACGTCAGTGGCTCCGCGCCGGGGACCACGCGGGGGGAACCAGGTTCCAAGCGGCGCGAATCCGAAGGGACCACCGACACCCCGCGCGAATCTCCGCCACCGGCGGTGCGTGCCGCCCCCCACCGCTGTAGAGCCAAAGCGGCTGCCAGACAGCCAGCGATCACGATCACCGTCTGCTTGAAACTGCAGGCCACGACCAGCGACAGCAAGGCCGCCAGGCGGTGGCCGCCCAGCAAGAACCACACGCTCAGGAACAACAGCGGCAGCGCCATGCTGACCGGATGCCAGCCGTAGGAGTAGCACAAATTCATCAGCCCCACGGATGGATACGCCAGATAAACCGCCGACCAGACCGCGGCCAGGGCCGGGGGGGTCTGCAGGCGGCGAGCAATGCCATACACGAACAACGCAGGCAAAGCCAGACAGAGAGCTTGCAGAACCAGAAACAGCCGGGCATCGGGCCACAACGCCCACAGAGGGACCAGTAAGATCAAACCGGGATTGAAATGGTCCCAAAAGGCCGGCAGACTGGGCGTCTCCAGCAACCAACCGCGGCCCTCCCACGTGTTGATGACGCGGAGGGCAAAATGCCCGAAATCGTGATAGCCCAACATAAAATCGCGGTAGGCGATCGCCGCTTCGCAGTACCACCAGATCGCGGCGGCCGATGCCAGCCCCAGCACGACCGCAAAACCCATTCGCTGGCTGCCCTGCCAGCGCCAACAAGCGCCCCCCCAACGTGACGCTGCCATCCCGGTCACGAAACTCAGCCACAACGGCTCGAAAAACGTGCTCGGAATCGAATACCCCGCCCAGCGCAGCAGATCGAAGGCCGGAATCACCCCGGCCAATAACAACCAGCGACTCCACGCCGGCAAACGGCGCGCTTCCCCCAACCGATCCATCCCGGCTCCGACCCACAGCAGCCCCAGTGCCAGGATGGCACAAATTCGCCAGAAGGGCAAAACAAGGAAACCCCACAATTCGGGTGCCGAGGCCAGCACCTCGTAAAAGTCCACCAGATGCTCGCGGGTGGACAGCAGAGCCAGGGCCCAAACCCAGGGCAAGGCGGCGGCGCAGGCCAGCCAGCGACCGGCCGATACCGAAATAGAAAAGCGGGAGTCATTTCTCATCCGGCCATCGTGCCCGGTCCCGCGGCGGGCGTCAAGAGGCATGTTCCGCTTGCAATTCGACCGGGCTTTCTCTAACCTGCTGCAGGAGTGATGCGGATGGGTCCAAGGGCAGAGCGAGATGGTCGGAACGCTGAAAACGATTACATTAGGTTGCAAGGTCAATCAGTACGAGACCCAGTTTGTCCGGGAAGCCCTGCTAAATGCCGGATACCGGGACGCTCGGCCGGGCGAGGCGGCCGAGATCGGGATTGTGAACAGTTGTACGGTTACGGCGGAGAGCGATGCGAAGAGCCGGCAAGCGATCCGCCGTCTGGTGCGCGAGAATCCGGAGGCCCGCATCGTGGTCATGGGCTGCTACGCCACGCGAGCACCGGAGGAGGTGACGAGCTTGGGAGCCTGGGTGGAAGTTGTCCGAGACAAACGCGACCTCCCCGCTCTTTTGGGTAGTCTGGGCGTCGTCGATCCGCCAGCCGGTATCTCTCGGTTCGGCGATCGCAGCCGAGCTTATGTGAAGATCCAGGATGGTTGCCGATTGCGGTGTACGTACTGCATCATTCCCCAAGTTCGGCCGCATGGGAGCAGCCGCCCGGCGAGTGAGGTTTTGGACGAAGTGCGGCGTCTGGTGGACAACGGTTATGGCGAGATCGTGTTGACCGGGGTCCATTTGGGGCATTATGGTTGGCCCACTTCCGGCGTCAGGCCTTCGACGGCTTTGCCGCATCTTTCGAATTTGTTGCGACGGATCGCGGCGCTTGATGGCGAGTTTCGCATCCGCTTGTCCAGTATCGAAGCGACGGAGGTCGCACCGGAGTTGCTGGAGACGATGCGGGCTTTTCCGGAGAAGATCTGCCCGCATCTGCACATTTGTTTGCAAAGCGGTTCGGACCGGGTGTTGCGGCGGATGCGGCGGCGGTGGACGTCGCGGCGGTTCCTCGAGCGATGCGAGTTGGTTCACCGTCGGCTCGACCAGCCGGCTCTGACAACGGACGTTCTGGTCGGTTTTCCGGGTGAGACGGACGGGGATTTCGAGGCGACGTGCCGGGTGTTGGAACAAGTGGGATTCTCGAAGATCCATGCGTTTCCGTTCAGTCCGCGGGCGGGCACTCCGGCGGCGGAAATGCCGGATCAGATCCCCCGTGCCCTTCGTACCCAACGGGTGCGGCATGTGGCGGGTTTGGAACGCGAGCTGCGCGAACGGTACTTTTCCAGCCTGATCGGTCGGCGGTTGCGGGTGCTGGTCGAAGCGGACCGGGGCCACCCCGGTGGCGGCCGGGCGGGTACGGCGTGCCGGTACGCGCCGGTCGACTTGCCCGGCGGGGACTACCGGTTCGGCCAGCTGGTGGACGTGAGGGCGGGCGAGGTGTTGGACGGGGCGCGGATCCGCGCGGTTTGATTCAACTGGCTTATTTTTTGAAAGGTGGTGCTCGTGTTGTATGCGGTGATCATGGCTGGCGGCGCAGGCACGCGCTTCTGGCCAGCCAGCCGGGCCGCGCTTCCCAAACAGCTGCTGGCCCTGGCCGGCGAACGGACGATGCTGCAAGAAACGTGGGACCGACTGCAGGGTCTGACGCCGGTCGAGCGGATTCTGGTGGTGACGAACCGGGCGCTGACCTCCCGCGTGGCCCAGCAGTTGCCAGACTTGCCGGCTGCGGCCATCTTGGGAGAACCCTGCAAGCGGGATACGGGGCCCTGCACGGGGCTGGCCGCCGCATGGATCGCCCGCCGCGATCCGGATGCGACCTTGTTGATGTTGCCCGCCGACCATGTGATCCGGCAGCAGGCAGCTTTTCGAACGGCGGTGGAACACGCGGTCGGGTTGGTCCACGCGGATCCCACGCGGATCGTCACCTTCGGGATCCGTCCGGACTACGCGGCCGAATCCTTCGGATACATCCAGCGAGGTGCTCCGTTGCCGGGCGGATCGGCAGACCTGCCCACCTTCCACGCCCGTTCCTTTCGGGAGAAGCCGACCGCGGAAGTCGCCCGAGACTATCTGGCAACCGGCGATTACTACTGGAATTCGGGGATCTTCGTCTGGAAGGCCGCCACGATCCTGGACGCCCTGGCGAGTCGGGAGCCGGAGATGTTCACGCACCTCGAACGGATCGCGGCCGCGGCGGACAGCGACCGCTTCCCCCAGGTGCTGGACCGGGAGTTCACCGCCATTGCCGGCAAGTCGATCGACTACGCCGTCCTGGAACATTACGACAACCGGGTGGTCATCGAATCACCCTTCGATTGGGACGACGCTGGCAGCTGGCAGGCGATGACCCGGTTGCACGGTACGGACGACCAGGGGAATACGGTGATCGGTGGTCGCCATCTGGGACTGGACAGCACGGGGTGTGTGGTCCACGGTAATCCCCGGCATCTGGTCGTGACTTTGGGCGTCCGCGACTGTATTGTAGTCCAGACGCCCGATGCCACACTCGTCGCGAACAAACACGACGAGGAGGCGGTGCGACAGGTGGTGCAACAGCTCAAGGATCGAGGATGGGAGGCCTATCTATGAGGTCCGTCGCGTGGCGAGTGGCTCGGAAATGGGGGCTGGTCGCTGTCTTTCTGGGGTTTGCGGGAGCCGCGGTTGGCGATGAGCAGACGGCATGGTCCACGCTGGCCGAGCGATTTCAGGTTGCCGCGCCCACGATGGGCGGACGGCAGATGTGGACCGACGAACTGGTCTTCCGCGAGTGGCGAATCCAGCGGCATGCGCTGACCAGCCATTACCGCTTGCTGGATGGACAAGATCATCGCCGGGCCGGGGGGACCTTCGACCAGTGCCGTGACGAATTGGAGCAGATCAAGCGGGACCAGTCGCTCCCGCCGATCCGGGGACCGGTGGTGCTGGTCTTGCACGGGTTGACCCGCTCGCGCACCACCATGCAATCGCTGGTCGATCATCTCCACGAGCAGGGCGATTGGACGGTGCTGAACGTGTCCTATGCCAGCACGCGTGCTGATCTGGCCGGGCATGCGGCGGCTTTGGAGCGAATCATCGCGCATTTGGATCCGGGAGTGACGGAGATCTCGTTCGTCGCCCACAGTTTGGGCAATCTGGTCATCCGCCGCTACCTGCACGACGTCTATCGCCGGGCGGACCAGGGGTATCCGGTCCCGCAGTTCGGCCGGATCGTCATGCTGACGCCACCCAACCGCGGGGCGCAGTTGGCGGAGCGGCTCCTGACTTCCAGTGTGCTGCAATGGATTTGGGGGGACAGCGCCCAGCAATTGGCGCAGCAGTGGGATGAGGTGGCAGCGGATTTGGCGATCCCCCGCGGCGAGTTTGGAATCATTGCCGGGGGCACCGGTCACAGCCGGGGGGCCAGCCCCTGGCTGGACGGCGATGACGACGGGGTGATCGGGGTTGCGGAGACCAAGCTGCCGGGCGCCCGGGATTTCCTGCTGCTGCCGGTGAGGCACGTCGAAGCCACTCGGCACGCCGCGGTTCATGCGTTCACGGTAAACTTCCTGCGAACGGGTCATTTTATTGCGGAGGACCAGCGGCAACCGCTTCCGCATTCCGGGGAGTGGGAGGGATGAGCGGCGACGAATTCCCGGCCACCGGTCGTTTGGCCGGAATCGATTTCGGTACGGTCCGCATCGGCGTGGCGATCAGCGATCCGCAGCGGCAGCTGGCCAGTCCGTGGGACAATTACACTCGGCGGTCGCCCGAATTGGACGCCCGCTACTTCCGCGAGTTGGTCCGGACTGAGCGGATCGCCGGATTCGTGATCGGGTTGCCGGTCCATTCCAGTGGCCGGGAGAGTCGCAAGTCCGGGGAGGCCCGCCGCTTTGGGCAGTGGTTGGCCGAAGTGACCGAGCGGCCGGTTCGCTACTACGACGAGCGCTACACCACCTCGCAGGCACTGGACGCGCTGATCGCTGCGGAATTGACCAAGAAGCAACGGAAGAAACGGCTGGACAAGCTGGCCGCACAGATTATCTTGGCCGGGTTCTTGGAGAGCCGCCAATCGGCCGATGCCCCGCCGGGTCCGCTCAGCGACTGAGCGGGTTTCGGCCGCCTGTCTGCCACCCCCATTTTTATAGACCCTATTCCCGCCGAAAGCGTCATGACCATGTACCAGACTTCCCAGGAGGCCCCCATGAAATCAGGAATCAGTAACAACCGTATCCGAGGGTTGGTGGCTGCCCCGTTCACCCCGTTCGATGACGATGGCAATCTGGCGCTGGAAGTGGTGCCCGATTACGCCCGCTGGTTGAAACAGAACGGGGTGGTCGGCGCGTTCGTGGTCGGTACCACGGGCGAAGGCTTGTCGCTGACGGTCGGCGAGCGGAAGCGATTGGCGGAGGCCTGGGCGGCCGCCGTGCCCCCCGATTTTCGCCTGATCGTGCACGTGGGGCATACCTGCCTGGCCGATTGTCAGGATCTGGCCGCTCACGCCCAGCAGGTGGGAGCTGCGGCGATCGGCAGCATGGCCCCCTGCTTCTTTCGCCCGGCAACGGTCGAGCTGTTGGTCGGCTGGTGTCAGGCCATTGCCGCCTCGGCGCCCCAACTGCCCTTCTACTTCTACCACCTGCCCTCGCTGACGGGGGTCGAGTTGCCGGTGCCCGAATTCTTGGCCCAAGCCCGCCGCCGCATCCCCAATCTGGCTGGCATCAAGTACACGCACGACAATCTGGACGAATTCGCCCAACTGCTGCAAGAGGCGGGCAACGAGTACGACGTCCTCTTCGGCCGGGACCAGATGCTGCTGCAGGCCCTTCGCCGAGGAGCCATCTCCGCCATCGGCAGCACCTATAACTTCGCCGCCCCGCTCTACCACGACCTGATCCAAGCCGTTCAGCAAGGCCGAACCGATCGTGCGGAAACGCTGCAGCAACTGGCCTGCCAGATGATCGAAGCCTGCCAGACCTGCGGGGCCGGCGAACTGGCCGGATTGAAGAAGGCCATGAGTCTGTGGGCGGTCCCCTGCGGCCCGGTCCGCCCCCCGCTCCAGAACCTGAACCCGCAACATGTCGCCCGCCTCCAGGAGGCCCTCCGAACGATCGGTTTGAGCGACGGCTATGTTTCTCCAGCCAGCACGACGGAGTAGAACATGGACTCCAAGGAACGCGTGTGGACCGCGATCCGGCGAGCGGAACCGGATCGCTTGCCCCTGGACTTCCAAGCGAATCCCTGGGTCCTCGAACGCCTGCATCGCGACTTGGGCACGACCAGCCATCGCCAGTTGCTGGAAGGCTTGCACTGCGACATCGTCGATCTCCGCGGCGTTGTCGAACCCCGCTATGTCGGACCAATCCCGCCCTCTCGCGAGCTGGGAAACGGAATCCGTGAAAACTTCTGGGGTTGGCGGCAAAAAATCATCCAGTCGGCCACGGGACCCGAGGACTGTTTCGTCCAATTCGTTTTGGCCAAGGCCACTTCGATCGAGGACTACCAGCGGCATCGCTGGCCGCAAGCCGATTGGTTCGACTTCTCCCACTACGCTGAAGCACTCCCGGACTGGAACGGCATGGCCCTGCTGGCCAGTGGGGCCAGCGTCTTCCAGCACGCCACCTTCCTCCGCGGCATCGATGCCCTGCTGATGGATATGGCCGTCCAACCGGAAATGGCCCACTGGCTGATGGATCGCTTCACTCATTTCTACCTCGACTTCTTCGACCGGCTCCTCTCGGCAGCCGGCGGACGCATCGATATCCTGCGGGTCGCCGACGATCTGGGAACCCAACGCGGATTGTTCTTCAGCCCGGACATGTTCCGCATGTTCCTCAAGCCGCGACTGAAGAAACTGGCCGACCTGGCCCACCATCATCAGGCCGCCTTCATGTTCCATTCCTGCGGCGCCATCCGCCCGCTGATCGACGATCTGATCGAGATCGGGGTCGATATCCTGGATCCGCTCCAGGCCGCGGCCGAAGGCATGGACCCGCGGACGCTGAAGGACGCCTACGGTGATCGGCTCTGCCTGCACGGCGGGCTCTGTACGCAATACCTGCTGCCACGGGGGACGGTCGATCAAGTGCGTCGCGAAGTGCAACGGCGTTGCGAGATCCTCGGTCGGGGAGGCGGCTACATTGTGGCCCCTTGCCACGTATTGCAAACCGACGTGCCGACCGAAAACATCCTGGCCGCCATCCAAGCCGCCCTCGCGTGGCCCAATTCCAGCTCGTAATCGAATCCGCTCCGATTCCTCCCTTATCTACCGCCCGGCCGGGACTGCTTCCTTCCCCGACGGAAGTGCGAGAACGATGGTTCGAATTCCACAGTTCGCTAACTCCCCCTTCCGCTGGGACCTTCAACCCCGGCGGACAATCCACATCGCCTTGCCCGCAACCACTAAATTACAATGGCCCGCTTAAAGCGGGCTATTGTTGGTAAATACCCTCCCCGGCCGCTACCGCGTCCGACCCTCCCGCAAGCGGGAGGGTGAAGAGCAGCATGATTTCACCTCCCCTCCGGGGAGGTCGGACGCGGTAGCG
>SLEY01000026.1 GCA_007124535.1 Planctomycetaceae bacterium | reverse complement strand
CCAGCTGATCGAATACGGCGGGTAAGGTCGAGAAAGCCAACTGGCTCCCTTCCCCCGGGTCCATGTCGAAAGAAAATACAAACGGAAAGATCATCCAACCGGCCAGCAGCGCAATGCAGGTTTCCGTCACCGCGACCACACAGCAAGCTCGCGGGACGTGCGTCTTTTGCGGAATGTAGCTGCCATAGGTCACCAGATACCCTTGACCGATCGCCAACGTGTAGAAGGCTTGGCCGAAAGCGAAGATCCACAAACGCGTTTCGGCCAAGCGGGAAAAATCCGCCTGCAACAGAAACTGGCGAGCTTGCCCCCAACCCTCCATCCGACTGGCCGCCCCTACCAAAAGGAGAATCACCAGCAGCAAAATCGGCATCAACAGCTTGGACAAGAACTCGATCGATTTCACCCCCCGAATCAAGACGGCGCAGGCCAGCGCGGTTACCACCAGAAAATACCAAAGGGAATTGTATCCGGCCGTGAAGTCGCTGAAATCGCGCATATCGCCGCGCCAAGCGTCAATGGCGTAACCCAGAGTCCAGCCGGTGATCACCAGATAATAACTGGTGATTGCCAAGGTCAGCAGCACGACGAACCAGCCATAAGCGGTACCGAAACGATTGACTTGGCGGAACGTCTGGACCACGCTGCCGTCGGCCAGGCGTCCGGCACTGACCTCCAGCATCATGATCGGCAGCACCATGACGACCAGGGAGATCAGGTAGGCGATGATGAAGGCTCCCCCACCGTTCTCGCCCACCATGTAAGGAAAACGCCACAGATTCCCCAATCCGACGGCGGCAGCGGCCATCGAAAACACGAAAGCGGGTTCCGAGGACCACTGGGCGCGATCTCGTCGTTCGACAACTCCCGGTTTGGTCATGCACAACTCCTCAAAGGCCCGGGGCACTCATTGCAACACGTCCAGCCGGGTGAGATGCTCCTTCATCGTATCCGCCGCGTGGCACATCGCCAGGGCCCGACGGTAAAACAGACAACAAATATGAAAGAGAACGGAAAGAGCCTGAACGATCATGAGGACGTTCCTGTCAATCCCCGGTGGTTTGCAACACGACGATCCATCCGACCGAAAGGAGTGCGGCCAGGGCATTTGCGGCCCATGCCATCCAGAAATACCACCGAACCCGCCCGTACAGTGGTTGCCCAGACCTTTGGGCCTTTACGAGCAACCACACTGAGTAAGCGTTAAGAATCATCAGTACGGGCGTGAGGAAGATTCCCAGCACGGCGGCACGCCAGGCTCGCCGCACATCGGCTTCCACGCTTTCGAGTTCGGGATCGTCTTCTTCGGCGTCCAGGGGCCAGGGGGAGTCGGGGGAAAGGGCCTCGATCTGGTTCAGCAACGCCCGGGCTCGTTCCGCGTCCTGCTCGAAGACCTGCAGTTGGGCGCCGCGAATCGCGGTACCGTAGTACCAGAGGCAGGTGGCGGTCGCCTCGCCCGTAATCACGGCGGGAATCCCCTCGTTCTCCAGTTGAAGTCGAGCCAGATGCGCTTCGGCCGGGGTCTCGAACGTCGCGATGGTCGTCAGTTGGGCAGGCAAACCGGGCTCCTTTCCGTCATGAGGCCGTGGCCGCAGAAACCGTTTCGGCCACTCGCCATTCGCGGGGTTGGTCGGGATCGCGAACCACCCGGCGATAGAGGGTGTCCCGTTCGACCGGCTCGCAACCCGCTTCCCGGATCTGCTGTTGGATTTGTTCGACCGATAGAATCTCGGGCGAGGTTCCTCCGGCATCATGACAGATCGATTCGTGGCGCACGGTGCCATCCAAATCGTCGGCGCCGTAGGCCAGCGCCAATTGGGCGGTCCCCAATCCCAACATGACCCAATAGGCCTTGATGTGATCGATGTTGTCCAGCATCAGGCGGCTGACGGCCACATTTCGCAGATCCGTCAGCGAAGACGGCTGGGGAAGGTCCGCCAGGCGTGTGTTCTTCGGGTGAAAGGCGAGCGGAACAAACGTCTGGAATCCCCTCGTTTGGTCCTGGAGTTCGCGCAAGCGGATCAGATGGTCGATGCGGTGGAAGGCCCTTTCTCCAACTCCGTAGAGCATGGTGCAGTTTGTCCGCAGTCCCAAGCGGTGGGCGGTTCGATGGATATCCAGCCAGCGGGTGGCGTCCGCTTTGTGCTCGCAAATCCGATGCCGGATTTCCGGGTGAAAGATCTCGGCCCCGCCACCGGTCAGGCTGCCCAAGCCGGCCGCGATCAGGTCGGTCAGCACCTCTCGGGCCGTCTTCTTCGCCAGGAACTGGAACCAATCGATTTCGACCGCCGTCCACGCCTTCAAATGCAGGCCGGGGCAGGCTTCGTGGAGCAGTCGGAGCAGATGCAGGTACCAGTCATAGCCTTTTTGGTGGTGCATTCCCCCGACAATATGGATTTCGGTGCAGCCCGTCTCGACCGCCTCGCGGCCCCGCTCCAGCACCTGGGCATCACTCATGGTGTAGCCCTTCGTGTCGCGCAAGTCGGCGCGAAACGCGCAGAAGGCACATCGGTACACGCAGATGTTGGTGGGGTTCAAGTGGGTGTTCAAATTGTAATACGCCAGATTGCCATGGAGCCGCTGGCGGACGAGGTCTGCCAATTGTCCAACTTCGTTCAACGGCACTTCCGGGTCGTACAGCACCAAGCCCTCGTCGAACCCCAAGCGTTCGCCGCTTTCAACCTTTTCGAGGACCGGGCGTAGTTTCGGGTGGCAGGTTCGAAGCATGGCTGGGCAACTCACGGAAAAACGAGGGCCAAGTGGATGGATGGGTCAGAAAAAAGGGGTCGGATCGGGGGGGGTCCATTTGAGTTTGTCAAGTCCAACGTGTTTGATGCCATTGGGATCAGAGGATAATCCAAAGCGGGGCGAAACGAAAGCGGCGTCAAGCCACCGCACTCCAAAACGGCCCGAACTATTTACCCGCACTTCACGTAGCGCTAGAACATCATTGTGGAGTGTTGGCGAGTTTTAACCATTCGGGAATCAGGTGGTCGACCGATGAATTCAGCTTCGTGCGCGGAAATGGATACCTTTGTCGAGAACGAAGATCAGGATTGGGATGACTACCAACCCTACCGGGCGGTTTGTAGGGCGTCGATCGGCAGCTTCGTCATCGGGGTATTCGGGCTGCTGGCTCTGGCGGCGCCGTTGATGGTGATTGTCCCGTTGTTCGGGTTGTTTTGGGGATGGCGCGCCTTGGCCACCATCCGCCGCTATCCCGACGAATTGACCGGTCGCGGGCTGGCGTGGACGGCCGTTGCCCTGAACGGCCTGTTGTTCGTGGGTGGATCGACGTTCCACGCCGTGGTCTACGCGACGGAGGTGCCGGAGGGGGCCCAGCGGATCTCGTTTCGCGAACTTCAGCCCGCGCGGGATGCGCCCGATCTGCCGGTTCCACCGCGAGCCCTCGAGCTGGACGGAGAACACGTGTTCATCAAAGGCTATCTGTATCCCGACGGCCAACAGAACAACATCCGGCAGTTTATCTTGATCCCTGACCTGGGAACCTGCTGTTTCGGGGGGCAGCCTGCCTTGACCGACATGATCCAGGTTACCTTGCAGGAGCCCCTGCGAGCCCGTTTCTCTCTGCGTAGACGGAGCGTAGCGGGCATTTTGCGAGTTGATACCGAACTGCGTCCGGTCAGCGGATTGGGGGGCGTTTACTACCAGCTGGATGCGGACCATTATCGATGACGCCCGTGGGGCGCACCCCCCAATGTTTGGGAAACGCGATTCAACGGGACTTCCCCGCTATCTTTGCCTGGACTGCGATCGCGCTCTTGGCCTTCGGCTTGCGGGCAGCTCAAATGAGGGAAAGCCTGTGGCTGGATGAGCTGCATACGGCCTGGACGGTGGCCGAAGGCTGGTCGGACGTCGCATGGCGCGCCGCGATCGGTAATCAGAGTCCCCTGTATTTCTGGATCGTGGCACTCGTCCGCCGCGGGGTGGGGTTCCACGAAATCGGGTTACGCTTGCCTTCGTTGCTGGCTGGCATGGCGCTGGTTCTTGGCGCCGGATGGTTGACCCAACGGGGAACGGGCTGCCGATCGGCTGGCCTGTTGGTGGGGGCGATGGTCGCTTTGGATCGCCACGCCATTTTCTACGCTCAAGAGGCGCGTCCTTATGCCTTGGTGCAATTGGTCGGTCTGGTCCATGTCGGGTTGTTCCTCGCCCTGCTGCAGCGACCGTCCCGCCGCACGCGTTGGGCTTGGATCGCAACCGGGCTGGGCTTGTATTATTTGCACTATACGGCCATTCTCGTAATTCCTGCCCAACTGGTCGCATGGCTCCTGCTGCACCTTCGATCGGCTTGGCGGCCACGCTACGGAGCCCGGCAGTTCATCGGCGACCTGGGGCTACTGGCCGTGGGTCTGGCGCCATCGATTCCGCAGTTGCTTGAGATCGCTCAGCATCGATCGGCTTGGGGTTTGTTCATTCCGCGCGAAATCCCCCTCAGCGCGGTGTTGGCCTTGTTCCCGTTATGGGTTTATCTGCTGATCCCCTTGGGGTTCTATGGTTTGGCATGGATGGGGTCGTTGTGGAGTGGGGCTCGCTCGGGCGAGTCGTCGGCGGCGAGTGCCGAGGTTGCCGGCGGGGCGCGTGAGCTGGCGGCGGATGCGAGTGTCCCCGGT